>NZ_VDEZ01000007.1 GCF_017922435.1 Thalassospira sp. ER-Se-21-Dark
TCCGACCGAGATCTACACCGACGGTGATTACTCATTCGAATTCCAGCGCACGGTGTCGCGCATGACCGAAATGCGCAGTCAGGAATATCTCGATATGGCGCACCTGACCTGACGGCTTTCAAAACGCCAGAATGGCGGATCATAACGGCAGTTGTGATCCCACCTTTGACGTACCTTTTTCGGACGATCTGCCAGCGATAGCGTAGCCTGTGGAAAACGACTCCATACACGTCACTTTAAAATCGTCGCAATTATTCGCCATATGAGCGCTTATCATCGCGCGATTCTTGCGTTTGACGCAGGGGAAACGAAGCTTCACGCAAAAATCGTCATATATTGGATTTCACGTCCCCGTCCCGACCGCATGGCTGATGGCCGTTTCCTGCAATGCTGCGCCAGTGTAATCCTGTTCATACGCACGAATTCGCAGCAAAGGGGCGCACTGCCTTTCATTTAGGCAGGCCGCAATCGTAAACCAGCTTTGGTTTTGCTGCGCATTAGCCCATGTTCGCATCTGCAACGTGAATGGTTTTTAAGCGTTTAGACCATAGTTGCAATAAACCGCGAAGCGGCGGTTTTCCTCGTAAAAACAGTGGGGTTTCCCCTTGTCATTCGTGGCGATTCAGTTTACGACACTCGGTGTTTACGAACGATTATTTCGCGTTCGCAGGTTTAAATTTTCAATCGCGCTCCCAAGTTGAGTTTCGACCCCCAGGAAGCGCAATAGGGAAGAAGGTAACGGAATGGCCCGCAACAAGATCGCGCTCGTCGGTGCCGGCAATATTGGTGGCACGCTTGCTCACCTCGTCGGTCTCAAAGAGCTTGGCGACGTCGTCCTTTTCGACATCGTTGATGGCATGCCACAGGGCAAGTCGCTCGACATTGCTGAATCCTCCCCCGTCGACATGTTTGATGCCGACCTCAAGGGTACCAGTGACTACAAAGACATCGCAGGCGCTGATGTCGTCATCGTCACCGCCGGTGTTGCTCGCAAGCCGGGCATGAGCCGCGATGACCTGATTGGTATCAACACCAAAGTCATGACCCAGGTTGGTCAGGGCATCAAGGAACACGCTCCGAACGCATTCGTCATCGTCATTACCAACCCGCTTGATGCGATGGTTTGGGTAATGCAGCAGGCAACCGGCTTCGATCCGAAGAAAGTTGTCGGCATGGCTGGCGTTCTGGACTCGGCCCGCTTCCGTTACTTCCTCGCAGAAGAATTCAACGTCTCGGTCAAAGACGTTACCGCCTTTGTCCTTGGCGGCCACGGCGATACCATGGTCCCGTCGATCCGTTATTCGACCGTTGCCGGTATCCCGGTTCCGGATCTGATCAAAATGGGCTGGACCACGCAGGAAAAGATCGACGAGATCGTGCAGCGCACCCGTGACGGTGGCGCCGAAATCGTTGCCCTGCTCAAAACCGGTTCTGCTTTCTACGCCCCGGCTGCTTCGGCAATCGCGATGGCGGAAAGCTACCTCAAAGACCAGAAGCGCGTCATGCCGGTTGCTGCTTACCTGAGCGGCGAATACGGTGTTGACGGTCTTTATGTTGGTGTCCCGGTTGTTCTGGGTGCCAACGGTGTAGAACGCATCGTCGAGATCAATCTTGATGAGTCCGAAAAAGCAAACTTCGACAATTCCGTGAACGCTGTTCGCGGCCTCGTCGAAGCTGCAAAGGGCATGCTCTAAGAACGCGAAACGGGCTGGTCAGTGACCGGCCCGTTTTTCAATCATTGTTGTTATTCAAACTTCAATGATCGCGGCCTCTTAACAAAGTCCCTCCCGCTCGTTACAGGGACATTGAAATCCAGATTTCTGACCCACCGGAAATCGTACGGAAGGCAAGAAAGCGACCGAACATGAATATTCATGAGTACCAGGCGAAAGAAATTCTTCGCAAATACGGTGTGACCGTGCCGAACGGCAAGGTTGCATATACCGCTCAGGAAGCCATCGAAGCTGCCCAGTCCCAGGCTGGCCCGGTTTACGTGGTAAAATCCCAGATCCATGCAGGTGGCCGCGGTAAAGGCACCTTCAAGGAAGCCAAGGCAGGTGACAAAGGCGGCGTTCGCGTCGTCAAGAGCCCGGAAGAAGTCGGCACCAATGCCGAACAGATGCTCGGCTCCACGCTGGTTACCCACCAGACCGGCCCGGATGGCAAAGAAGTCAAACGCGTTTACATCGAAGAAGGCTGCGATATCGCACGCGAACTGTATCTTTCGGTTCTCGTCGACCGCGCTTGCTCGCGCGTGATCTTCATGGCGTCGACCGAAGGCGGCATGGACATTGAAGAAGTTGCAGAAGCAACCCCGGAAAAGATCGTCACTGTCGAGATCGATCCGGCGGCTGGTTTCTCTGGCTTCCACGGTCGCAAACTGGCGTTTGCACTCGGCCTCGAAGGCAAGCAGGTTTCCAAAGCTGTCAAATTCATGACCGCGATGTACCAGTGCTTCCTCGATACCGATGCTGCCATGGTTGAAATCAACCCGCTGGTTGTTACCGGCGACGGCGACATCATTGCGCTTGATTGCAAAATGAACTTCGACGACAACGCGCTGTTCCGTCATCCGGACATCGAAGAACTGCGTGACGAAGACGAAGAAAACCCGGCCGAACTCGAAGCTGCAAAACACAGCCTCAACTACATCAAGCTCGATGGCACCATCGGCTGCATGGTCAACGGCGCGGGCCTTGCCATGGCAACCATGGACATCATCAAGCTTTATGGTGGCGCACCGGCTAACTTCCTTGACGTTGGTGGCGGCGCAACCAAAGAACGCGTGACCACCGCCTTCAAGCTGATCCTGTCGGATCCGAATGTCGAAGGCATCCTGGTCAACATCTTTGGTGGCATCATGCGTTGTGACGTGATCGCAGACGGCGTTGTGGCAGCAGCCCGCGAAGTCAGCCTGAACGTTCCGCTGGTCGTTCGCCTTGAAGGTACCAATGTCGAACTTGGCAAGAAGATCCTCGAAGAATCGGGTCTGCCGATTGTTTCGGCTGACAACCTTGCCGATGCCGCCGAGAAGGTGGTCAAAGCTGTGAAGGAGGCCGCGTAACTATGGCTGTTCTCGTCGATAAAAACACCAAAGTTATCTGCCAGGGTTTCACTGGTTCGCAGGGTACTTTCCACAGCGAACAGGCACTGGCATACGGCACCAAAATGGTTGGCGGTGTTACCCCGGGTAAAGGCGGCACCAAGCACCTTGACCTGCCGGTTTTCAACACTGTTGAAGAAGCGGTACATGTCACCGGCGCCAATGCCTCGGTTATCTATGTTCCGCCGCCCTTCGCAGCAGACGCAATCCTTGAAGCCATCGACGCCAAAGTCGAACTGGCTGTTTGCATCACCGAAGGTATTCCGGTTGCTGACATGGTCCGCGTCAAGCGCGCGCTCGACGGTTCGTCGACCCGCCTGATCGGCCCGAACTGCCCGGGTATCATTACCCCGGACGAATGCAAGATCGGCATCATGCCGGGTCACATTCACCGCCGCGGTAAAATCGGTATCGTTTCGCGTTCCGGTACGCTCACCTACGAAGCAGTTGCGCAGACCACGGCCGCTGGCCTTGGTCAGTCGACCTGTATCGGTATTGGTGGTGACCCGGTCAATGGCACCAACTTCATCGACTGCCTCGACCTGTTCCTGAAGGATCCGGAAACCGAAGGCATCATCATGATCGGTGAGATCGGCGGCTCGGCCGAGGAAGAAGCATGTGAATTCCTGCAGGCTTCCAAAGTCAAGAAACCGGTTGCCGGCTTCATCGCCGGTGTTACCGCACCTCCGGGTAAACGCATGGGCCATGCCGGTGCGATCATTTCCGGCGGCAAAGGTACGGCCGATGCGAAAATGGAAGCCATGCGCAGTGCTGGCGTTCTTGTTGCCGATTCCCCGGCAAGCCTCGGCTCGACCATGCTGAAGGCTTTGAAGGGCTAATCTGGGTAGTCAGAGGAAAGGCAAGGGGGGGCGTGGTCCTTCTTGGGGACCATGCCTTCCAAGACCACAAATGAAACCTCAAGATCTCGACACGATTCTGAACGAGTCGAACGCAACCTACATCGCTGAACTTTATGCCCGGTATCTGGAAAGCCCGTCTGCGGTTGACCAGAGCTGGGCTGAGTTTTTTGACGGGTTGCAGGACGACGCCTCCGAAATCCTCGCAGAAATGCGCGGGCCGAGCTGGCAGCCACGGGAAACCAAGGTTGTTGGCGGCATGGAGGGATACGACGTCTCACAGGGGCATGCCGAACGCCCGGCCCAGATGGGCTATGCACCGGCACCTCATGCAGCACCCACGGCTGGTCAGGTAAATTCTGATGCCATCCGCGCTGCCGCCAATGATTCCATTCGGGCTCTGATGCTGATCCGCTCCTTCCGGGTACGCGGCCATCTTGAAGCGAACCTGGATCCGCTGGGCCTTGCACCGCGTGAACCGCATCCGGAACTTGATCCGAAGACCTATGGCTTTACCGAAGCCGACATGGATCGTCCGATCTTCATCGCCAATGTTCTTGGCCTTGAAACCGCGACCATCCGTCAGATCGTCTCGCTGGCACGCAAAACCTATTGCGGGTCGATCGGTATCGAATTCATGCATATCCAGGAACCTGAACAGAAATCCTGGATTCAGCAGCGTATCGAAAGCATCGGCAACCAGACGCAGTTCACCACCCGTGGCAAGGAAGCCATCCTTGAGCGTCTGATCGAAGCCGAAGGTTTCGAAAACTATCTTCACACCAAATATGTCGGCACCAAGCGTTTCGGTATTGATGGTGGCGAAGCCCTGATGCCGGCTCTCGAACAAATCCTCAAACGCGGTAGCCAGCTTGGCATCCGCGAGGTTGTGTTCGGCATGCCGCACCGTGGTCGTCTGAACGTTCTTGCCAACGTCATGAGCAAGCCGTTCCAGGCGATCTTCTCGGAATTCATGGGCAACCCGTCCAAGCCGGACGACGTGATGGGCTCGGGTGACGTTAAATATCACCTTGGTACTTCCGCCGACCGCGAATTTGACGGCAACGTTGTTCACCTGTCGCTGACGGCAAACCCGTCGCACCTTGAAGCGGTGAACACGGTTGTTCTTGGTAAGGTCCGCGCCAAGCAGGCCCAGCGCAAAGACACCAATCGCGAGCAGGTTATGGGTATCCTCCTGCACGGTGATGCGGCCTTTGCCGGTCAGGGTCTTGTGGCGGAAACCTTCGATCTGTCGCACCTCAAAGGCTACCGTACCGGTGGTACGATCCACTTTGTGGTCAACAACCAGATCGGTTTCACGACCAAACCGACCGATTCCCGTTCTTCGCCTTACTGCTCGGACATTGCCAAGGTCGTTCAGGCTCCGATCCTGCACGTCAATGGCGACGATCCCGAAGCTGTGGTTCATGCGGCCCGCATCGCGACCGAATTCCGTCAGGAATTCAAGCAGGACGTCGTTATCGACATGTTCTGCTATCGCCGCTTTGGTCACAACGAAAGCGACGAGCCGGCATTCACCCAGCCAAAGATGTACGACGTGATCGGCAAACACCCGACCACCAAGGACATCTATGCCCAGCAGCTGGTCAAGGAAGGTCTTCTGAGCGAAGAACGCATCAAGGAACTGGACAAGTCGTTCCAGGACTACCTTGATGAAGAGTTCAAGGCATCGGAAAACTACCGTCCGAACAAGGCTGACTGGCTTGAAGGCAAATGGTCGGGTCTTGCATCCTCGCATGGTGAAGATGCCGACTGGATCGGTAAAACCGGCGTTGAAAACGACCTGCTGCAGGAAGTCGGCCGCGCGCTTTCGACCCCGCCGAGCGACTTTGACATCAACCGCAAAATCCTTCGTCAGTTGAAGGCCAAAGCGAAGATGTTCGAAACCGGCGAAGGTATTGATTGGGCAACCGCCGAGGCCCTGGCATTCGGAACCCTGATGTGCGAAGGCACGCCGGTTCGTCTGTCGGGTCAGGATTGCCAGCGTGGTACGTTCTCGCAGCGTCATGCCAAACTGATCGATCAGACCACCGAAGCAAAATACACCCCGCTTAACAACATCCGTACCGGTCAGGCCGAGCTTGAAGTTCTCAACTCGCCCCTGTCCGAAGCAGGTGTTCTTGGCTTCGAATACGGCATCACCCTTGCAGAACCGCATTCTCTGGTTCTCTGGGAAGCCCAGTTCGGTGATTTTGCCAACGGTGCACAGGTCATCATTGACCAGTTCATCAGCTCGGGCGAAGCCAAATGGCTGCGTATGTCGGGTCTTGTAATGCTGCTGCCGCATGGTTACGAAGGCCAGGGTCCGGAACACAGTTCCGCACGTCTGGAACGTTACCTGCAGCTTTGTGGTGAAAATAACATGCAGGTGGCGAACTGCACGACGCCGGCAAACTATTACCACATCCTGCGCCGTCAGATCCGTCGTTCGTTCCGTAAGCCGCTGATCCTGATGACGCCGAAATCGCTTCTGCGTCACAAACATTGCGTGTCGAACCTGTCCGACTTTGCGACGGGAACGACATTCCTGCCTGTGATCAGCGAAACCGCTAAGCTGGTTGACGACAAGAAGGTCAAACGCGTCGTTCTGTCGTCGGGCAAGGTCTATTACGATCTGCTTGCCGAACGCGAAAACCGTGGCATCGAAGATGTTGCGCTTGTGCGTGTCGAACAGCTTTATCCGTGGCCGGAAAAAGAACTGGCAACGGAACTGGCCAAATACCCGAATGCTGATGTCGTCTGGTGTCAGGAAGAATCGGAAAACATGGGTTCCTGGTTCTTCGTTGATCGCCGGATCGAGGCAACGCTTGCCAGCATCAAGCACAAGGCAGGTCGTCCTGTTTATGTCGGTCGCGCAGCATCTGCTTCGCCGGCAACGGGCCTGCTGAAAGCCCACCTGCGCGAGCAGGCTGAGCTGGTCGACGCGGCACTTAGCGTAAAATAACTTTACCGGACGGGCGAGAAATCGCCCGTCCGCCACGTTCATTTAGATTTCATTCGTATGCTGGCAGACCCACACTGCCTGATTGAAAAAACGGTCGAGGAAAAAATGGCGACTGAAGTTAAAGTTCCCGCACTGGGCGAGTCTGTATCTGAAGCCACGGTGGCAAAATGGTACAAAAAAGTCGGTGATGCTGTTGCAGCCGATGAACCGATTGTCGAACTTGAAACCGACAAGGTCACCGTCGAAGTCAATGCCCCGGTTGCTGGCGCGATTGCCGAGCTGGTCGTTGGCGAAGGCGACGAAGTCGAAGTTGGTGCGCTGATCGCCATGATCAACGAAGGTGCCGAAGGCGCCGCTGCTTCTGATGAACCGGCCAAGGAAGAAGCCCCGGCCGCGAAAAAAGAAGAAGCTCCGGCCAAGAAAGAAGAGCCGAAAGCAGCCCCGGCTGCTGCACCGGCAGAAACGACCGCGTCAAACAGCGACCATCCGCTGGCACCGGCCGTTCGCAAACTGGTCGAAGACAAGAATCTTGATCCGTCCAAAATCCCGGCAACGGGCAAAGACGGCCGCCTGACCAAGGGCGACGTTCTGAACTTCCTCGAAGGCGGCGGATCTGCTTCGCGCGCTGCTGCCCCGGCACCGAGCGCCCCGGCAGCACCGAAACCGGAACGTGAACTGCGTGACGGTGAAGAGCGTGTCAAAATGTCCAAGCTGCGCCAGACCATCGCGCGCCGCCTGAAAGAAGCCCAGAACACTGCGGCCATGCTGACCACTTACAACGAAGTGGACATGACCAACCTTCTGGCTTGCCGTAACAAGTACAAAGACGGTTTCGAGAAGAAACACGGTGTGAAGCTTGGCTTCATGTCCTTCTTCATCAAGGCCTGCACCACGGCGCTCAAAGAATGGCCGGCTGTCAATGCCGAGATCGATGGCAACAGCTTCATCTATAAAAACTACTGCGATATCGGCGTTGCCGTTGGCACCCCGCAGGGTCTGGTTGTTCCGGTCATCCGTTCGGCAGAGGAAAAAACCTTTGCGGATCTGGAAAGCACCATTGTCGATTTCGGCAAGCGTGCACGTGACGGCAAACTGGGCATGGATGAAATGACCGGCGGTTCCTTCACCATCTCCAACGGTGGTGTCTTTGGTTCCCTTCTGTCATCCCCGATCCTGAACGCGCCGCAGTCGGGTATTCTTGGCATGCACAAGACCCAGATGCGTCCGGTCGCAATCGACGGCAAAGTCGAAATTCGTCCGATGATGTATCTCGCCCTTTCCTATGACCACCGTATCATTGACGGCCGTGAAGCCGTTTCCTTCCTGGTACGCGTCAAGGAATGCATCGAGAACCCGGAACGCATTCTGCTCGATATCTGATCAGACAAAAGGATCAAAGAACTCATGAGTGAGAACTACGACGTTGTCGTGATCGGTGGCGGTCCTGGCGGTTATGTTTGCGCCATCCGCGCCGCACAGCTTGGTCTTAAAGTCGCCTGCGTTGAAAAACGCGGCGCACTTGGCGGTACCTGCCTCAATGTGGGCTGCATTCCGTCCAAGGCCCTGCTGCATTCCTCGCACCTGTTCGAAGAAGCGACCGAGCATTTCGATACCCACGGCATCGAAGTCTCCAAGCCGAAGGTCAACATCGAAAAGATGATGGCCCGCAAGGACAAGGTCGTTGACAGCAATGTCAAAGGCATCGAGTTCCTGTTCAAGAAGAACAAGGTTACCTATGTCAAAGGTGCCGGCGAAATCACCTCGCCGACCTCTGTCAAGGTTTCCCTTCTGGATGGCGGCGAAGAAACCCTGAATGCCAAGAACATCGTCATCGCGACGGGTTCGGAAGTCACCCCGCTGCCGGGTGTCGAAATTGACGAAGAAAAAATCGTCTCCTCGACCGGCGCACTGGTTCTTCCGAAAGTGCCGAAAAAGATGGTTGTCATCGGTGCAGGCGTGATCGGTCTGGAACTGGGTTCCGTCTGGCGTCGTCTGGGTGCCGAAGTTACCGTTGTTGAATATCTTGACCGCATTCTGCCGGGCATGGATGGCGAGCTGGTCAAACAGACCCAGCGCATCTTTGCCAAGCAGGGTCTTGAATTCAAACTCGGTCACAAGGTTACCGGTGCCAAGACCACCAAGTCTGGCGTGACCCTGACTGTTGAACCGTCCAAGGGCGGCGATGCAGAAGAACTCAAAGCCGATGTGGTTCTGGTGGCGATTGGTCGCCGTCCGTACACCAAAGGCCTTGGTCTCGACGCTGTCGGTGTTGAACTCGACGATCGTGGTCGTGTCAAAACCGACGAGCATTTCCAGACCAATGTTGGCGGCATCTTTGCGATTGGCGATACCATCGTCGGTCCGATGCTGGCCCACAAGGCTGAGGAAGACGGCGTTGCCCTGGCAGAAATGCTGGCCGGTGAAGAAGGCCATGTCGATTACGGCAAGGTCCCGGGTGTTGTTTACACCTGGCCGGAAGTTGCCGCTGTTGGCAAAACCGAAGAGCAGCTGAAGGAAGAAGGCGCAGACTACAAAGTCGGCAAATTCCCCTTCACCGCAAACGGTCGCGCCAAGGCAATGGAAAGCACCGAGGGCTTTGTCAAAATCATCGAAGACAAGAAAACGCACCGTGTTGTCGGCGCGCATATTGTCGGCCCGGCTGCGGGCGATTTGATTGCCGAAGTGGTTCTGGCGATGGAATACGGCGCATCTGCCGAAGACATCGCACGCACCTGCCACGCCCACCCTGCCCTTGGCGAGTCCGTCAAGGAAGCAGCGCTGGACGCGGACAAACGCGCCATCCACATGTAATCAATCAGTTCTCTGATCTGCAAACGGCCGTCCCATTCACGTGGGACGGCCGTTTTGTTTTGGCCGCCAGAAACGCCTAAGTGCCTACATTTTATCAAGTTTGTGGAATTGTCAGACTTTTGGCAGGTGACGCTGGGGAGCTTTGGGGATTAGTATGACAAAACCTGTTTACTGGCCCGGAGAATGAAAATGGTGCTGTCTGTTGGCGTTGTTGCCCACGACCGTCGCAAACGCGAAATGGCTGACTGGCTGGAAAAACACAAGGATGTATTCGCCAATATGCGTATCTTTGCCACCGGCACCACCGGGCGCGTATTGCAGGAACGGTTTACCGAACTTGATGTACATCCGCTTAAAAGCGGCCCGTTTGGCGGCGATCAGCAATTGGGTTCGATGATTGCGCACGGCGAATTACAGGCCATGTTCTTTTTCACCGACCCGATGACACCCCAGCCCCACGATGTCGACGTCCGTGCCCTGATCCGGCTGGCCAACATGTATGAAGTGCCGATTGCCTGCAATCAAAGCACGGCCGATCTTTTGATCAGCAATCCGAGGTTCGAGGAAATCTGCGAACAATATCGTGACCATTCCCCCGAACAGGTCTTTGCCGATTACAGCAACCGCAAGGTTTAGCTACCACCCCACACAACCCAACAAGACGTTTTCTGCGCCGGAGCGCCCCACCCGCCATGCAGCTCGCCTATGATGTTATCGCCGCGATCTTTCCGATCTTTGCTGCCATTCTGGTTGGCGCGGCCTTAAAGCATTTCCTGATCAAAACCGCCGATATCTGGGCCGGGATTGATCGGCTGACCTATTACCTGTTGCTGCCATCGCTTCTGATCGTCGAGATTTATCGCGCCGATTTTTCCAGCGGCCATGCGGGCACAGCTGTTGGTGTCACCCTTGCGGCGACACTGGGGCTTTCAGCCGCCCTGCTTTTACTGCGCCCGGTGATCACGCGAGACACGCCGCTTTTCACATCCATCTTTCAGGGCTCGGTACGTTACAACAGTTATGTCCTGCTGGCGGTTGCCGATGCGCTTTACGGGGCAGAGGGATTGGCCCTTGCCATCATCTTTGTGGCGGTAATGGTAATCGCCACCAACATGCTGGGTGTTGTGGTTCTAAGTGCCTTTAGCAGTGGCAAAAGCAACCTTAAGCGGATCATTGCAGGCGTTCTGAAAAACCCGATCATTATTGCCGCCGGGGCCGGTGCCATCCTGAATGTGAGTAATATTCACGTTCCGTTGCCAATCGAAAACACCGCCGCCCTGTTCAAGACAGCAGCCCTGCCGCTCAGCCTGCTTTCGGTCGGGGCGGGTTTGCGCTTTGTGATGGATAAAAAGGCCGCGGGCGCGATTGCCCTTGCCACCACCATCAAGCTTGCGGTTTTGCCGGTTATCACCGGCGTCTGCCTGTATCTTGCCGGTGTCGATGGCATGGTTCTGGCGATGGGGGTTCTTTATGCCGGTATGCCATGTGCGGGCAATGCCTATATCCTCGCACGCCAACTCAATGGTGATCCGGAGGCAATGGCATCGATCATCACGCTGGAGACGTTACTCTCCGCCTTCAGCGTCGCTGTCATCGCCGGTATATTGAGCATCAATTGAGCTTGCATGCGCGGCGTACTCTCCATCGTAACCGCATGCTTCGAGCCCCGGACGCATCAGTTCTGGCGGCGGGGCATCGACAATCACCGGTTCACGGTCGGCATGGAACGGAACAATGATCTGGCGCGATAGCAGCATCAGGGTCGGCGGCGCACCAAAGACCGGCAGTTCATCGCCACGGCCATAAAACGGATCGCCGATCACCGGGTGCCCGACATGATCAAGATGCACACGCAACTGATGGGTCCGCCCGGTATGCGGGACAAGTTCCAGCCAGGTGATGTCCTTGCCGTCCGCATCCTTGCCACGGCCCAGCACGGTATATTCGGTTTTTGACGGCTGACCATCTTCATGCACCAGCATCGTCCAGCCGCTTTCATCATTGATCTTGCCAATCGGCGCATCAATGAAACCGTGATCCTCTTCCATCGCACCGCGGACCACCGCCCAATAGGACTTGCCGATTTTCTTTTCGGTGAACAGGCGGGTGATCTTTTTTGACGATTTTGGATGACGGCACAGCAACAGACAGCCCGCCGTATCACGGTCCAGACGGTGTGCAAGTGTCGGTTCAGGCTGAATGCCGAATTTCAGATCCGGCAGATAGGCATCAACATGAAAATAGGTTTTCGGCCCACCATGCGAGGCCAACCCGGGCGGCTTGTTCAGAACAATGATGTTGGAATCGCGGTGCAGAACATGCGCGATCAAGTCGTCTGCAATAGGATGGAGCATGGCGTGGCCTTTCATTTCGGGTTTTGGCCCGTGAGCCCCTGCTTACCCCATCAGACCTTTGCGGGCAATGATCATGACGTTTGATCCGCAGATCACGCCATTGCGTAACAAGAAGGGAGTATTAGTTTTTCAACCTGGCTTTGGTATCAATCATGAAGACATCCATGGCATATCCGGTCAAATCGCTGTTTGGCGCCTGCGCCGTTGCGGGCGGTATCGCGCTGTCTTCCAATGCCTTTGCAGCCGACCCGCAATCATCAACGCAGCCCAACAGCACACCCATTGAGCAAGCGCGCCTTTCCGAGGCATTTGATGGCCCGGAAACGTGCCGCGAATTTGATGCGATCCAGCGATATGGCAATGAGCTTCGCTTTCAGATCCGGCGCAATGACTCCCCGGTTGGGAGCCATGTTGTGCAGTTCAATCAGGGGCGTAATGGCCTGCAGGTGGTTGCCCAAAGCAATATCGATATCAGCTTTTTAGGGTTTAACGCCTATAGCTTTGACTATCGATCCGAAAGCCTGTGGCAAGGTGACCGTCTGGCCGCCCTTTCAGTGCGGGTAGATGATGATGGCGACAAGACAGAGGTGGTCGCCAAACCTGATGCGCAGGGCACACTCGTTGTCAGTGGCCCGGAGGGGAATCAGGCATTGCCAAGCGGGATTTTCCCGACCGATCACTGGCATTGCGGTGTCTTGGGCAGCAAAGCGGTCCTTAATACCATTACCGGCAAGTCAAACACGGTCGATATCAGCGCGAACGAGCCGGAAACGCTGCAAACAACCAACGGCACGTTGCGCGCCACCCGTTTCACCTATGATGGCGAACTTGAAACCACCGCATGGTATGATGCCGACGGCCGCTGGGTCGGTCTTGCCTTCGAGGCACGCGACGGATCGCAGATCACATATCGTTGCATGAATTGCGCGACGCAAACCGCGCAAAAGGATGAGGAATGAAAAAGCAGTTCCAGACCATCTGGATTATCGGGGCGTCTTCAGGGATCGGTGCAGCATTGGCACGCAAACTCCATGAAAACCCGACATCCTCCGCGCAAAAAATCATCATTTCGGCGCGAAATTCCGACAAACTCGATGAACTTGCGGCAGAAATGCCGGGTTTAACCCCTGTACCGGTCGATATTACCGATACAAATGCGGTAAATGGTGCGATTGCCAAGGTCGAAAAGCAGTTTGGCCTGCCTGACCTGGTTGTTTTGGCAGCTGGTATCTATTCCCCGATGAAGCTGAGTGCGTTTTCGGCCGCCACCATCCGCAGTCACGTCGATACCAATTACATGGGCATCGTCAATTGCCTGGAACCGCTTTTGAACAAGATGCGCGCACGCAAATCTGGTGAGATTGCCGTTATGGCGTCGGTGGCAGGTTACCGCGGCCTGCCCAATGCCGCGGCCTACGGCCCGACAAAAGCCGCCCTGATCAATCTGTGTGAATCGCTGCATACCGAACTGAGCGGCAGTGGCGTTTTGCTGCGCGTGATCAATCCGGGATTTGTTAAAACACGGCTGACCGACAAGAACGATTTTGAAATGCCCTATCTGCTCGAACCGGAACAGGCCGCCGATTACATCTATCGCGGGCTTTGCGGCAGTGACAAATTCGAGATTGCCTTCCCGCCCCCATTTGTGCGGCAATTGAAGCTGACCCAAATTCTGCCGTATCCGATTTTCTTCAAACTGATGCGTAAGCTGCTTTGATCATGAACGACATCACCGACGCCAAGCGCCAGTTGCTGGCAACTTACGCAGACTATTACGAGAAACTGTCGCTTGAGACTGTTGATCAGTTAAAGGATCTGGTGACAGACGATTTCGTCTTTTGCGACCCGTTCACGACCGTCAGGGGCCCAGACGCCGTTTGTGCCTATCTGGCCAAGGCGTTTACCGATGCGGATCATCCGTGCTTTATCGTCACTCACCGTGCGATCGATCGGGATCGCGGTTTTTTACGCTGGCGCTTTAGTGCGCGGGTAAAGGTGATCGGCAACTGGGAATTTACCGGCATGTCAGAGGTGACGTTTAACGACGATGGCACGCGCCTGGCATCGCATTTTGATCACTGGGATTCCGGCCAGAACTTCTATGCCAAAATCCCGGTACTGCGCTGGTTTATTCAGCGGCTTGCGCGACGCGTTGGGTCTTTGTGAAAAACAGCGTTACTTCGCCGATCTCAAAGCCCCATTTCTTGACCCGTGCCCGGTTGACCAGAACTCCATCTGGCTGCAGGAACATCCAGTCGTCGAACGTCACACGCCAGGCGCCATCACCGACCTTAAGATCCATATCATAAGACCAGTTCAGGGCATTGCCGTACTGACTGCCAATTGCCTTGCCAACGATATCGTCAGCAAGCCCTTCGTAGCTGTGTTCGTCGGTTTTGCTGATTTTCCAGACACGGCGATCTGTTTCGCCGTCGTCATAGATAAAGTCTTCTTCAAGTGTCAGAACACCATCTTCAACGGTTCCCGTTATTTCGACGGTGAACTGACGACGCAGGGTTCCGAAACGATCTTCGAAAATTCCCCAAGCCCGGCTGTCGCCTTCGAAATAGTCAAACACGTCGAAGCGGGGTTCTTTTTGCGCAAAATCCTGCGGTTTCATCGACCCACATCCGGCTAATAGTACCAAAACAAACAGCGCCATGAAGTTCCGCAGCATCGATTTTCTCCTGTCCTGACAATCCCAAGATCAATCATTGCGGCGTGAAAGGCGCCGACGAATGGCAACCTGATGCGTGCTGTCCAACGGAAAGCGCCACATCATCCCGATTGCTCCTGCCTTCAATACGATGGGGATCACCGCATAGATCAAAACCAGCACAACCAATGCGCCAGTTTTTTCGTCTCCGCCGTCGGTCAGGCCAAATGCCCCCAATATCGGAAAGGCAATCCCGGCGGCAAGCGCCATGGCAAGCTTGTTGGTCATGTTCCAAAGGGCAAATAAAAGGCCTGTGCGTCGCACGCCAAACCGGTAACGATCCCAGTCATCGACATCGGCCTGAATGGCGGGTGGCAAAGCCAGATCCGCGCCCAGTGCCGCCCCGGTAACAAGGCATATGACCGCAAAGGCACCGAAATCCCCGGCATCAAGGATCGGCACAAACGCAAAGGCGACAATCGCCATCACCATGGCAAAACACCAGACGCGGTGCTTGCCAATGCGGCCGGCCATCACAACCCAAAGCGGAATGGCAATGATCGCCGCGGCAAAATAAAGCAGGATCAGGATGTTTTCGCTGTCCTGATCAAGTTCGAGGTAATAGCGCACAAATAACGGAAAACACACGGCCGGCAATCCAGCCGCCAGACCATTGATCATCCATGCCGCAAGCAGACGCAAGAAAAGACCATTGTCACGCAGGCTTCGGGCACTAAGGTGCAAAGTGGCCCAAAGGTTTCCTCTGCCAAATCTCGCTCGGCTAGTGCGTTTATGTTGCGCAACCGGATCGGGTACTTTCCAGACCAGAAGGGCAACAAATACAGCGCCCAGCGTCAATGTCACGGTGGCAAGGGTTTGAATTTCGGCTGCGCGATCCGGCGCATTGATCAGCACCGGAATGGCCCCGGCCAATACAATCCCGATCAAGCCCGCCCCTTCACGAAGGGCGGTAAGCGTTGTGCGTTTTTTGTAATCGCCCGAAAGGTCCGCCCCCCAGGCAAGATAGGGCACCTGAAACATCGTCCAGCCCAGGAACAGCACACTTGCCCAGACAAGGAGATATGTCGCGCTCGGTTGGGATGGCGGGCTGAACAGATACCAAAGCCCGATACCGGCAATCACCGCCCCGGCACCGGTCCAGATTTTGCGATTGCCGGTCTTGTCGGAAAGCCAGCCAACCACGGGGTCCGTCAGCATATCGATCATGCGGACCAGCAACAAAACCACACCCGTGATCGCCAACCCAAGGCCAAGATCATCGCCATAATAGCTAGGCAACAACACATAGGCCGGGATGGTCGGCACAGCTGCTGCCATCGCCGGAAGCGCATAGAGAACCGAAATACGGGTGGGGTATTCAGCCTGTCGCATTTTCGCGATGTTCGATCACGAACAGCCCGACATCGATGGAGCCCTGATCAAATCCGGTTTCGCAGTAGGCAAGGTAGTATTCCCACATGCGTTTGAAACGCAGATCAAATCCCTGCTTGGCAATGCCATCCCAGGCATGCTGGAAGCTGCGCTGCCATTCGGCCAGTGTGCGGGCATAGGATTTGCCGAAGAATTCCGAATGACGCAGCTCAAGCCCGGCGGCATTGACCGCTGCTGACAGCGCGGTTGGCGATGGCAACATGCCACCCGGGAAGATGTAGCGTTGAATGAAATCCGCCCCGCGGCGATAGGTTTCAAACCGGTCATCAGCAATCGTGATGATTTGCAATACCGCCTTGCCGCCCGGTTTCAGGCGTTTGCGGATCATCTCGAAATAGGTTGGCCAGTGTTCTTCACCGACCGCCTCGAACATTTCGATCGAGACGATCTTGTCGTACTGACCTTGTTCATGGCGGTAATCGCGCAGAACGATATCGGTGCGGTCGCTAAGTCCCTGCATCAAAAGGCGTTCACGTGCAAAGGCGTGCTGTTCATTGGACAGGGTCAGACCAGTGACATTGCAACGATACTTGCCGGCTGCAAGTTCGGCAAAGCCGCCCCAGCCGCATCCGACTTCCAGTACATCTTCACCTGATTTAAGGTCGGCAAGTTCGCAAATACGTTCATATTTTGCAGATTGCGCCGCATCCAGGGTCATGTCGGGCGCATTATACAGGCCCGATGAATAGGTCATGCTGGGATCAAGCCACGCTCGATAGAAATCATTGCCGAGGTCATAGTGATAGGCAATGTTGCGCTTTGATCCTTCAAGCGTATTGGCGTTGCGCAGATGTCCGATCCGCGCCACCGTACGTGCCAGAAATCCTGCAGCCAGACGGGCCCGCACGATCGTTTCATTGTGCATGGCAAAGTGCATCAGATGCGTCAGATCAGGGCTGCTCCAACTGCCATCCATATAGGCCTCGGCAAAGGCAACATCCCCGCCCGTTGCCAGTTTTCGGATTGCCTGCCAGTCGTGGATATGGATGGCCGCGCGCAGATTGGTTTCATGTTCGCCGGAAAAATGCAGGGTGTCGTTATCGGGCAAAACAATGGTCAAACGACCGTAATGTAGATGCGCCAGAACGCGCTTGAGCATCGCCTTTAGAAGGCTGCGGCTGCCGGTCATGCTGCCCAGCATTGGCAGAATGCGGTCACGCAGTGAAAAGGCGGAAACGGATGCATTACGATTGCGGTTTGGCATTGTTTTTATCTCTTCCCTGATTGGGCCGCTGCTGTCCCGGCTTCCAGCACATAGGTTACAGGCTGCTCTGGCGGTGCTGGTCGTTTATGGAATGTCATACCCTTGCGCCAAAGATGGAGCGCCTCCCAGTGGATACCTGCCACGACCTTTAGGGTCATCAGCGGGTATCGAATGAACGCTCCTAAAAGTTTACGGTCGGAAAGTTCGGTTCGATCACCGACAAAGGCAGCATTCAAAAACAGACCTTTTGCGTCGGTTTCGCGAATGGCAACCGCGACATTTTCATCGGGCATGCGAATGCGGAAATGATAGTCCGCGACCATGTCGATAAAGGGTGAGACGTAAAAACCCTTCGCACAGGACTGTCGCAGCACGTTCTTGTCATCAAGTGCGCCTTCGCTGACCGGGATCAGGTAACTGTGCCGATCCCCGAAGGTGTTCGAGACCTCATACAGAACAGCACCCACCGATCCGTCAGCACGGTGGCAGAAATAAACCGAGAGCGGATTGAACACAAAACCAAGCAAGCGCGGATAGCACAGAAGCCGGATCTTGTCCGCGCAGTCACCAAGCCCGTGATCACTCAGAATTGCCTCCAACCGGGTGCGCAAATCGGTGGCGCCCCCGTCGGCGTGATCGCGGTCATGGAATGAAAACAGGTTAAAGCGATTGCGACTGAACAGTTTCAGCTTGGCGGCAAGACCATCAATCTCGTCCAGATCAAGCAGGAAGGAAAACACCCGATAACGCAGCTTGTGCTTTTTCGGACGCAAACGATGATGCGTGACCACACCTTCAAACAGGGCCGATGCCGGTTTTGTCGCAACAGGACGTGTCATGCAGCCTCGCTTGATTGCGAACGGGCTGTTTCGCCAACATGGATACGGCCGCTTTCATTTTCGACATTCCATGGGCGTCGCACATTGCCAAGGGCCTCGGCCACCGCAAGACCGGACTGGATGCCATCTTCGTGGAAGCCATAGCCAAAGTAACTGCCGCAATACCAGATATTATCGACACCCTGTATCGACCAGAGTTCCTTTTGTGCGGCCATTGCGCCCGCATCAAACAGCGGATGATCATATAGGAAGGATCTGATCACACTGCCCTCTGCCGGATGGCGTGGCGGGTTCAAGGTCACAAAAAGCGGCTGGCCCGGATCAAGATGCTGCAGGCGGTTCATCCAGTAGGTCACGCAGACTTTCTGTTCACCGTCATGATCTTCGGCCAGATAGTTCCAGCTAGACCAGACCTTTTCGGTCTTTGGCATCAGGCTGGCGTCATTGTGCAGGATCGCCAGATTGCGTTCGTATTTGAACGCCGAAAGCAGTTCGGCAGTGCGCGGGTCGGGTGTTTCCTGCAATGCCAGCGCCTGATCACCATGGCAGGCCAGAACGACGTGGTCATATTCTTCACGCTTGCCGTAGCGGTCCTCGACAAACGCGCCACCGGATGCGGTCTTGCCGACCTTGGCAATGGCACGATCAAGAACCACACCACCGGAAATCTGTGCCGTCATGCGTTTCACATATTCACGGGATCCGCCAACCACGGTGCGCCATTGCGGGCGGTCCTTGATCTGCAACAGGCCGTGGTTCTGACAGAACCGCACGAACGCCGCCAGAGGATAGGCCATCATGGTATCAACCGGCGTTGACCAGATGGCCGCCCCCATCGGAAGCAGATGGTCATTAGTAAAGGATTTGGAATAGCCATTGTCGCGCAGGTAATCGCCAAGGCTGATATGCTCAGCCGTGCCATCTTCAAGGCCCGCCGGGGCTTCGCGATAGAACCGCAGGATATCGCGCACCATTTTCCAGAAGCGCGGACGGAACAGGTTGCGTTTCTGGGCAAACAGGGCCGAAAGATCACCACCACCATATTCCAGGCCGCCCTCATCCATTGAGGCCGCAAAGGACATGTCTGTCGGGGTTGTTTCAACGCCCAGATGCTCAAACAGGGCACACAGGTTGGGGTAGCATCGGGTATTATAGACAATGAAACCGGTATCGACCGGTGTTTGCCCGGCATCAACCGTGTTGGAATGACCGCCTGCGCGATCATCCTTTTCATAAAGCGTCACGTTGTGTGACTGGCTCAGCAGCCAGGCAGCAGACAAGCCCGATATCCCAGACCCGACAACGGCGATATTGAGTTTTCCCGGGGTGACAATGTTCATATCGACGCGGCCCGCTTACTGTTACTGTGTGACATTATTTATATGAGTACGCGGATCTGCAATTCGCGGATCACTCGGATTATTTTGGATTTGTTTGCCCGAACTGATTGTAAGTGTCTGGTAGGAAACATACATTTTTATTTGATCCGAATGAACGCGGCCGACGTAGGAATTGCATGATGAACACAATTCTGGCGCGGCCCCAACAGGGACCTGAAACAAAAATGAGCGGCACCACACCACGACGCACCGGGCCAGCAGATCCGGTCGAAGCGAAAAGATGTGCCGATTGGATTGTTTCCGTCGCAGCGACACGCGACCGGGAAGCATTTGCGCGATTGTTTGCGCATTTTGCCCCGCGCGTAAAAGCTTACATGTTCCGGTTTGGCGGTAATCCCGAGACCGCCGAGGAAATGGCACAGGAAGCAATGATGCAGGTCTGGCGCAAAGCGCACCTGTTTGATCCTGCGAAGGCAGCCGCCAGTACGTGGATTTTTACCATCGCCAGGAACCTCCGGATTGACCGGTTCCGGCAACGCAAACATATCGAGGTAGATGATTCCGACCCGACTTTGATTGTCGACGAAGATCCGCTGGCAGATGACGTAGTCAATCGCGACCAGGAGGCCGTCCTTGTCAAAGCCGCAATGGAAGAATTACCCGCCGACCAAAAGGTAGTTGTTGAATTGTCGTTTTTCGAAGATTGCTCACACAGTGAAATTGCCGAGCGTCTTGATATCCCGCTGGGAACTGTGAAGTCCCGTTTGCGGCTTGCGCTTGGCAAGTTGCGTGGCGGACTGGAAGGTGTCGCATGAACATTAAGCATCATCCAACCGATCAAACATTGATGGAATATGCCAGTGGTTCTCTGTCGCAAGCGATGGAACTTCTGGTGGCAACCCACATGACCGTGTGCCCGCATTGCCGTGACAAGGTCAGTGGATACGAAACCATGGGCGGTGCCGCGCTTGAAACCACGAACAGCATGTCGATGGCAGATCATTCGCTTGATCACGTCATGGCGATGCTTGAACGTGAAACAGCGAACGAAAACATCGTTGCGCAAGAATTGCCGTCATTGCGTCGTGTTGCGGTCGGTGAAAGCATTACCGGCAGTGCCATGAGCGCCCTGCCAAGGCCGCTTGCCGATTTGCTGCCCGACGATGTTACGTCGCTTGATGATATTCCGTGGAAATCGCTTGCACCGGGTGTGAAGCATTTCCAGCTGAAATCCATCGAAAGCAAGGGCACCGTGCGTCTGATGAAGATCGCGCCGGGTGTTTCGATCCCCGATCACGGGCACCATGGTCATGAAATGACGCTTCTGATCAAAGGATCATACATCGACGAGATCGGGCGGTTCCGGGCCGGTGATGTGGCAGACCTTGATGATGATGTCGATCATCAACCGATTGCCGACACCGCCGAGGAATGCATCTGTTTGATCGCAACCGATGCGCCGATGAAGTTCAATCGTTTGCTGCCGAAATTGCTGCAGCCGTTCTTTGGCATCTGATACCTGTTACCAATGCGTCCCAACGCATCGAGGCCCCGCTGGCATCACGCCTTCGGGGCCTCTTTTCTTTGCAACGGGTCTATGCAGCGGGCACCAGCCAGCGCATCTGATGGTTTGCCGGCCCCGGCAGCTTGCAGGTTTTCGCAAGCCAGTTTCCGATATCGCCAAGTTGCTGATCGAACTGCCACGGCGGATTAACAACCAGAAGGCCCGTACCGCGCATGCGGCCCTTGGCCCCACCCTGGTCGGTGGCAAGTTCGGCACATAGAACGCCACCCGATGCCTTGATCGCAGAAAACGATTTGCGAAGGTCCGCATCAAACCCGTCCAGCAGGATCGGGTACCACAGCATGAAAGTCGCCGTTGGCCACTTTTCCCAGGCTTCGCGGATTGCCGTGGCGGCCTTTTGATAATCCTGTTTCACATCATAGCTTGGATCCATCAGAACCAGTCCGCGACGAATGGCGGGCGGCATCATGGCGACAACACCCTCATAGCCATCGCGCTTGTGCAGATGAATGCGCGCATCACGCTTGACCCGGTGAAGAAGCATTTCATGTTCACGCGGATGAAGTTCCATCAGGACCAGTTCATCATCGTCGCGCAGCATATCGCGGATAATAAACGGTGATCCCGGGTAAAACGGCCCTTGGTAATCATCACCTTCGCGCACGCCATAATCACGGCCCTTGGCGACCGGATCAAACGCGGCGACATAGTTTAAGAATTGCTGCAGCATTTCGGGTGCATTGGCACCGTCCTTGGCGCGCGCATAACCGTCTTTCCACTCGCCGGTTTTGGCGGCCTGTTCACTGCCAAGATCATACCAGCCCGATCCGGCATGGGTATCAATCGCGCAGAAAGGTTTGTTCTTTTTGCGCAAATGTTCAAGGATCAGCCAAACGGCGGCATGTTTGTGCATGTCGGCAAAATTCCCGGCATGAAAGCCGTGCAGGTAACTCAGCATGGCGGCTATCCTTTCTTCGGGCGCGAACGGTGGCGTGCAGGTTTATACCCGCCCTTGCGTTGACCTTTGCCCGCCTTTGCGCCTTCACGCGCAATATTGGCTTTGTCCTCGGTATTGGGCGCGTTGATAACATCGGGCAACTGATTGCGGCGCGGCGGCCTGGCCGAACCGGGGGATAGCCTTCTATGGGTGGCAGGCGGTGCATCGACCTCGATCACCTTCCATTCGCCGGGTGCGAGACCATCGAGCGTCCAGTCCCCGATGGCATGCCGGATCAGGCGCAAGGTCGGAAAACCGACTGCGGCGGTCATACGGCGTACCTGGCGATTTTTGCCCTCGGTAATGGTCAGTTCGATCCAGCTTGTCGGGATCGCCTTGCGATAGCGCACCGGCGGATCACGTTCCCAAAGCCCGGCCGGTTCATCGATCCGTCTGGCCTTGGCGGGCAAGGTCATGCCGTCTTTAAGCTCTACCCCGCGGCGCAGGGCATCAAGTGCGGCGTCAGTGGGTTCGCCATCGACCTGCACCAGATAAGTTTTGGGTTTCTTGAATTTCGGATGGGCGATCTGTGCGTTCAGCGGCCCGTTATCGGTCAGAAGCAACAAACCCTCGCTGTCGCGATCAAGCCTGCCGGCGGCATAAACGCCGGGCAGATCGATATAGTCGGCCAAGGTCGCCCGACCGTTTTCACGGTCGGTGAACTGGGTCAAAACGCCATAGGGTTTGTTAAACAGGATCAGTTGCGCCATGGCGCGCATAAAACCAGCTTTGACGAGGCTGTCAACTCAGTTCAGCCCCTAATCGCGGATGAGATATTCCATGGTGGTGACCACGCGCACAGTCTTGTTGATCTGGTTGGCTTCCATCATGTTGGGTGCGCCATCAGCCGCCAGTATCTGAAACAGGCCTTGTGTCGCACGGCGAATACCGCCAAGTTCACCGCCGGAATCCGCGGCAAATTGCTGGGCTGCTTCGCGGGCGTTGGCGGTGGCAGCCGCGATCATTTCCGGTTTGATGTCATTAAGACCGGTGAACAGATAACTCGGTCCCGGGTTATAACCCTGCCCGCCCAGAACAACACCACCCTGCAACAATTTGCCGATATCCTGTGACGCGGCAACCACCGCATCAACATCGTCGGTGCGGACCTGAATGGTCTGATTGACGATATAACGGCTTTCAATCGGCCCGGATCGATAAGACTGGGCAAGCTGATCGGTTACCTGAAGGTTTTGCAGCTCGGTCGCTTCGCGTCCTATGCCGTGGCTGGCAAGAAATTCAAACAATGTGTTGGTATCGGCATCAATCTTGGCTTGTGCATTTTGCAGCACATCATCAGTCGCAACGTAAGTAATCGGCCAGACGGCCTTGTCGGCCTTTACATCGCGTTCGGCCAATCCCTTGACCGTGACATAGCGATCAAGGGCACGCATGTTTTCAATGCCGGTTCCGACCAGCCAGCCCGATGCGGCCAGTCCGCCGGCGACAACGATTGCCGCGACAACTTTGGCAAATCCCGATGATTGCGACATGATGCAGTTCCCCTGTCCGGTTTCGGGCGATATCGCAAACATGATATCACACTGTATGATTTTCATTGTATTGCGCTGAAAAACGGCGATTGCGGGGCAACTTATGATGCGAACCGCCAAGACCCGCACTGTGAAATCGAAATGTTTTGAATGCATTCAAAAACTATCGCATTCACCATTCGGGCGTGGTAAAACCCCGCCCAATCAATCATGCCAAATGCCACAAGAGGTCAACCATGCTGCGTTCTGAAATCAATGCCTGTATCGAGCATGCCAAGGAACTTTATGCATCCATTGCATTCAAACTGCCGGAATGGGCGCATTACAGCCCGGCACAATGGGAAGCTGAACCTGATCTGGCTAAATGGTGCCGCAACCATCAGATGGGCTGGGATGTCACCGATTACGGCGAAGGCAATTTTGAAAAGCGCGGCCTGATCCTGTTTTGCCTGCGCAACGGCATCCTGCGCCAGCCGGGTGAAGTGCCCTATGCCGAAAAGATCATGATCGTTGGCGAAAATCAGGAATGCCCGTGGCATTACCACAAAGTCAAAATGGAAGACATCATCGTGCGTGGTGGCGGCAATCTTGTGATCGAGCTGTGCAACCTGACCGAAGATGGCCAGATGGACCGCGAAAACGAAGTCCGTGTCCGCACCGATGGCAAACTCAACATCCTGCCCGCTGGTGGCAAGGTTGTTCTGGAACCGGGTCAAAGTGTGACCCTGCCGCGTACGCTTATCCACCGCTTTTATGGCGAAGAAGGCAAAGGTCCGGTGATCGTCGGTGAAGTTTCGCAGGTCAATGATGATCTGACCGATAACTACTTCTTTGATTGCGATGCGCGCTTTACCAAGATCGAAGAAGACGTCGCACCGATCCACCCGCTGTGGAACGAACTGCCAAACAGCTAAGCGACGGCAAATACCCGGATATCAAAAAGCCCTGCAGCAATCCTGCAGGGCTTTTTCGTATGTGACTTATATTTCCCGGGTTATTCGGCTGGCGGCAGATCTTCCTTTTTGCCAAGAATCTGGGTAAATTCCGGCATGTCACGCAGCGGCTCGAATTCTTCCTCGACCCAGGCGGGCTGGCGCATGGTATCGGACAACTCAACAGAACGTTGCAGGTCAGCAAGGGCGGCTTCCTTGAAACCAAGGCCGGCATTGGCACAGGCACGTTGATAGTAACCGTTGGCGTTTTCGGGGGCCTCGGCCAATAGCCGATTGCACAGGCTAAGTGCCCAGTCACGATCCCCGAGTTGCAAGGCAGCATCCGCCTTATAGGCCATGACTTCCGGATCACCGGGTGCGAGTTCGAGGATCTTGTCATAGGTTTCGATCTTTGCCCGCGGATTGCTGAGCTGGTTGGCTTGCAGCCACAGGGCATGAATGGTCTGGGTGCGTTCGATCTCGTGCTGATGCTCGTTGATCAGTTTGGATTTCAACAGCAGTTCGTTTTCAAGCGAGGTGAGCCGCCCTTCGAATTCCTGCGACAAACGTTGCAGTTCGGTATTGGCCAGATTGCGCACGCTTGATTTCAACTCGCGCAGAGACTGCCATCCTAGCATGGTCAAAAGCGCACCGACGGCCGCGACGAAATAGAAGAAGTAGGTCACGGTGTTCGATGAATAGGAAATCGCCTTGTCGATGGCCTCAAGCTGCCGGTTAACAACCTCGCGCAGCAATTCGGCACGCATGCCCTGCATTTCGGTACGAAGGTTTTTCAACTCATCAAGCACATAGCGTTCCATCAGAGGCGGCATGTTGGACCGTTCCTCGGCCGACAGGGGACGGTAATCGATCGATGGAACATCGGTCGTACTGTCGGTGACCTGACCATTGACCGTCGTCTGGTCTGTTGAACCGCTGGTCTGGGCGTTTGCAACGTCACCTGACAAAACAAAGCCCAACGCCACCACGACAGCAGCCATCAAAGCCGATAGTTTCTGCATCTTTTTATCCCGTTTTCTTTTCCGGATCGAAGCCGTTTCCTGACAAAGGCAGACTAGGGTCCACACTCATTCAAATAATCGTCCCGGTCACCCGGATTTGTGCGGATACGCGAAGCAAAACCGCAGGAAGATATGTATCTTTCAAGGTTTTGCGACAAAGTGGCCCGTGCAAATCCGGGTGATCCGAAGGACAATTGATATGAGAGAAAGCCTCTGCGTCAAATCCCTTGACCGGGGGGCACCCCGATCTGCGGGCTTTTCCTTGCCATTTCTCTCATATCAATTGCCGGGTCGGTCATTTGAATGAGTTTGGACCCTAGGGCTTAGACGTGAACAAACCAATAAAACTACAACCGCTGTGCTCTGTACGCGCATGTGGGAAAGCTGATATACTGCGTGTACGAAATGCGCAGCCCAGACTTAAAGAAGTGCCTTTACATCCGACGATATCACTCCTTCAGGTTCCCAGGAATGCCTCAGCAAGAACAATACCGGCAGCGGTCATACGCGCTGTCGCGCGAAGCGCTGGAATTGATCAATGAATTGGGTTTGAGTGCAAACCCGATCAATTATGCTGTGTTCTTTGCCTATGTCGAAAAATCAAACGATGACCTTGTTGCGCTGATTGATATTCTGCGCGGCAACAAGCGTGCACTGGATGATGTCAAATGCCACGAGCTTTATCAGCGGTTTATCGAGCCCAGTCGGGCAGAGCTTCTGCGTGAAACCATTTCCCATGAGCTGCAACGGCAGATTTCCGATCTGATTGATCGACTGGCAAAAGGCAAGGAAGTTATCAGCACTGCCGAACTCAGGAATGCTGCCCACGATCTTTTGGGGATGGAAAACCGGGCCAACGGACAACAAGCCGCAAAAGGCGTGAACGATGCCGATCCGGTACCGGTCGAGGTCACCCAGTTGCTTCTTGATCTTGAGGAAATGAAACGCGAAGCCCACACAGACGGGCTCACCGGGATTGCCAATCGGAAGGCCTTTGACGAAAGCCTCCGCGACGCAGCAATGACAACGATGGAACGGGGTGAGCCCCTGAGCATCCTTTTGATCGACATTGATCATTTCAAACGGGTCAACGACAAGCATGGTCATCAAGCTGGCGACCAAGTCATCAGGACATTGGCCAAGACCTTGCAGCAGAATGTCAAAGGACGCGACACCACCGCGCGCTATGGCGGTGAGGAGTTTGCCGTCGTTCTTCCGGCCACGACGCTTGCGGACGCCATGCGGGTCGCGGAGAACATTCGCGCATCAATCGAGTCTCTTCATCTGAGAAGTTTTAATCGCAACGAAGATCTGGGCAGGATCACGGCATCTGTTGGGGTTGCGACGTATCAGCTGGGTGAACCCCTGACCCGCGTGATAGATCGTGCCGACCAGGCGCTTTATCTTGCCAAGGCGAATGGTCGAAACTGTGTGATGAACCAGAATGATCTTCTGACCCAGCCGATCAATCGCGCAGAAAGCGCATAAGCGTCCCCCATCACAATTGACCTGTTTTATCATGTGAAATCAAAAATCCCCCGCAATCCGGGAGATTCGATGATTTAAATCAAACCTTTCGCATATGCGTTTGCATAGGATGTTGCCGAAACTTATGGCGACATAATTCTACTGCAGGCAATTGATGAGCGCGTACGGGTTTAATCACAGAACAGCTCAGCAGCACAGCAACGCTGCCCACAAACTGATGGCAGAGTTGGGTGTGGTTTCACATCCGGACAATTTCCAGCTGTTTTTTACCTATGTCGCGCATGCGAACTTCGATCTTTGCCGCACGATCGACATTCTGCGCAGCAACCATCGCGAATTTGATGAAGCACAGTGCAAAGAGCTCCATACCCGTTTCTTCAGCGACAAGCGCGAAAACGAAATCATCGAACGCATTTCAAACGACTTGCGCGCGCAGTTGGGCAGCATCCTTGATACCGTGAACAAGGTTGGCGTCGACACACGGAAGTACAAAAAGGCGCTTGATCATTTTTGCTCCTATGTCGGGGACAAGAACCGCAACCTCAGCAATCTTGAACAGGCGCTTCATACCCTTCTGGGCGCAACGCGCGAGATGGAGGGCGTCAACCGCAGCCTTGAAAGCCGGTTGACGAACAGTTCGTCGGAAATCAACCGTCTGCGCGAAGATATGGAAAACCTGAAACGCGAAGCCATGACCGACGGGCTGACCGGCATTGCCAATCGCAAGGCGTTCGATATGCAACTGCGCGATGGCATGATGCATGCCATGGAAGACGGTCAGCCACTTTGCCTTCTGCTTCTTGATATTGACCACTTCAAAAAGTTCAACGACACCTATGGCCATCAGGTCGGTGATCAAGTGATCCGGTTGATGGCAGAATCGCTGAAACGCAATATCAAGGGTCAGGATACTGCGGCCCGCTATGGCGGGGAGGAATTTGCAATCATCCTGCCAAGCACGTCGCTTGGCAATGCCGTGTTGTTTGGCAACAAGCTGCGTCAATATATCGAAAGCCACAAGGTCGTGACCAAAAGTGGAAAGACGATCATTAGCAAGGCGACGGCGTCAATCGGGGTAGCTGAATTCCGACCCGGCGAACCGGCCGCCAAACTGATTGAGCGGGCCGACAGGGCGCTTTACTTTGCCAAGGAAAACGGCCGCAATCAGGTTGCAAGCGAACAACAGATTAAACAATCCAAAACCGCCGGCAAACGCGGGGACCTAAAACCCCCGAGTTCCAGAGGCATCGCCGCCGAATAGGTATTTGCGCCACTGGCACTGACAAGGCCACGTTTTCCACGTATAAGCAGGTCCGAAATTCACATGAATGGATCTGACGGGCTTGAAAAAGATTGATGTTCTTGTCATCGGGGCGGGTGCGGCCGGCCTGATGTGCGCGATTGAAGCAGGAAAACGCGGAAGAACCGTCGTGGTGGTTGATCATTCGACCAAACCGGCGGAAAAAATCCGCATTTCCGGTGGTGGGCGATGCAACTTTACCAATATCCATACCAGCCCTGAAAACTTCATTTCGGAAAACAAGCGGTTCTGTGTTTCAGCGCTTAAACGCTATACCCCGCAAGATTTCATTGATCTGGTGAACCGGCACAATATCGCCTGGCATGAAAAGACACTCGGCCAGCTTTTCTGCGATGAATCGTCCTTTCAGATCATCGACATGTTGCTTGATGAATGTGATGCCGCCGATGTGACGATCAAACTCAACACCGAGATTTCCAACATCATCAAACGCGATGATGACGGCTTTGATGTCACCACGCGCACCGGCGCGCAATGGACCTGCTCATCGCTGGTTGTCGCATGTGGCGGCCTGTCGATCCCGAAAATCGGTGCCACCGGCTTTGGCTATCAGATCGCACGACAGTTTGGCATCAATGTCATTCCGACCCGTGCCGCACTTGTGCCGTTTGTTTTCGATCCGGATTTGCGTGCGCGTACCGGTGAACTTTCGGGCATATCTGTTGATGCCATCGTTCAATGCAATAAAAAACAATTCCGCGAAGGTTTGCTGTTTACCCATCGTGGCCTCTCCGGCCCGTCGATCTTGCAGATTTCATCCTATTGGAACGAAGGCGACAGCATTACGGTGAACCTCAACCCGGAAGAAGATGCGTTCGACATTTTGAAAACCGCCAAGGGCGAAAACCCGAAACAGGCGGTGCACACGGTTCTGTCACGCATCTTGCCAAACCGGCTTGCTCAGATGATTGCCGCCACCCATGGCCTTGATCGCCCGATTGGCGAAACCGGTGACAAGGCACTGCGCAAATTGGCGATGGATGTCAATCAATGGGCCCTGACACCAAGCGGCACCGAGGGGTATCGCACCGCCGAGGTAACGGTTGGCGGTGTGGACACCAATGCACTTTCATCGAAAACCATGGAAGCGCGTGACGTGCCCGGCCTTTATTTCATTGGCGAAGTGGTTGATGTCACGGGCCATCTTGGCGGCTTCAATTTCCAGTGGGCATGGTCATCGGGCTGGTCTGCCGGACAGGTGGTTTAAACTGCCCTTCCGAACCCGCCTGATGCACTGATTGAATTCAGTGCGGGAACAAACAAGAAAACCAATCGTTTGAGTTGTAAGCGCGGTGCAGATACCGCAGCAACAAATGTGAGGTTGGAACATGCTTGAATATGGTGGAATTATCGGACTTCTCGTCCTGATTGCCGATATCTGGGCAATCGTGAATATCATGGGCAGCGGTGCAAGCACCGGTGCAAAAGTATTGTGGACAGTACTTGTTGTTGTCCTGCCGGTCCTTGGCCTGATTATCTGGTTCTTTGCTGGCCCGCGCAGCGGACGCGCGACCGCTTAAAACCGGTTAAATCATTTCCCTCAATGACGAAAAAGGCCGACAGGAAACTGTCGGCTTTTTTCGTGGCTCTAAACACCCGCAGCAAAGATTACAGCACCACCAAGTGCAACCATCCCGATCCGCGGCCAAACAGGTCTGGGCGCGATCAGGCCAAATGAAATAGCCGTCAAACCCACCGCGACCTTAAGCCCGGCGATAATCGCCCAAACCGGGTCACTGCCAAGTTCAATCAGCGTGCTGTTGGCGATCATCGCCAATGGGACAATGTAAAGCCCGATGCCAAGCGCCATCGCCGTTCCGGCGACCTTGAGCCAGTTTTCCTCGACCATGCCTGCAGCAATGAACACCGCCCCGCAAACTGGCGGCGTAATCGTCGATAAAAGCGCAAACCAGAACACAAACAGATGCGCCTGAAGTGGTTCAAGCCCGAGCTCTATCAACGCGGGCCCGGCAACCGAAACACAAATCACATAGGCCGCCGTGGTCGGGACTTCCATGCCAAGGATCAGACAGGCAAGTGCAGTCAGCAAAAGGGCTGGCCACAACATGCCACCCGATCCGGAAATCAGTAGCGAGGTGATCTTTACACCAAGTCCGGTCAGACCGAGAATCCCGATAACGATTGATGCGCACAAGATGATCGAACCGATCATCGCCACCTGACGCCCAGCATTAAGGCAGACATCGGCAAACCGTTGTTTGCTGCGCGGCAAATCAACCGTCAGGTCCGCATCAAGCAACAGCAAAGCTGCCCCGGCCAGAAGCGCCAGACAGGCGGCATATTGTGGTGTGTAACCACCGCCAAACATGCCCCAAAGCAAGATGGTAAATGGTACCAAGAAGAAGGCCGATGTGATCACGACCGACCGCAGGTTCGGGCGATCTTCCTTTGGCACACCGGGAAGGTCATAGCGCATGGCAAAAGCATTGATGCCAACCCAGACGGCCAAGAAATAAAGGATAGCCGGCAAGATGGCCGCGACCATGATGTCGACATAAGGCTTGCCGGTAAGTTCCACCATGACAAAGGCCCCTGCCCCCATCAGCGGTGGCATGATCTGCCCGCCACTGGATGCCACGGCCTCGACCGCCGCGGCCAGACGTTTCGGGTAGCCAAGCTTGGTCATGGCAGGCAGGGTTATTGCGCCGGTCGAGGCCACATTGGCCGATGCAGACCCCGATATCGAGCCAAACAGGGCGGATGACACGACGGAAACCTTCGCCGCCCCGCCCTTAAGCCGACCGGCGGCCGCGCCTGCGACATTCATAAAGCCCTGACCGGCTTCGCCGCCATTCAGAACCGCCCCGAAAATAACGAAGATCGCAACGATATTGACCGATACGCTCGTCAGGCTGCCCCAAAGGCCGCCCTCTGCGATGGTCAGGGTGCCCAGCATGCTTTCAACTGGTAGCCCGGCATGGCCAAACTCGCCCGGAATATATTGGCCGAACAGCGCATAAAGCAGTGCAATTGCCGCCACCGTCGGCAACGGCCAGCCGATCGCCCGGCGTGCCATTTCAAGCACAATCAGCAATAACGCCGCTGCCAGTACGATCTGGCTATCGCCCATCAGGAAACCGTATTGATCACCAAGCGTCTGATGATTGGCAACGATCCAACCACACCCGATCAGACCAATCAGCGTCAGGATGATACCAGAAATTTTCTGTGCAGGGGTTTTGGCAACAAAGATCAACGCCCATGGCAGGGCAAGCGCCATGTGGATTGGGCGGCTTACAAGATTGGGAACCAATCCTGAAAAAATCAGCCACAGGTGAAAGGCAATTGAAACGGCGCCAAGGGCGATCCAGAAGGGACGAGTGGTGGCTGACATAATCTAAATGGCTTGTTTGACAAGAAACGGCCCGGCAAAACTGCCGGGCCTTGAACATGTTATCTGATCAGCACTTAACGCTGATCGTCGCGGATGGAGAACCCGACTTCGTCATAGTAACGCAGTGCACCGGGATGCATTTTGCCCGTGATGTTGGCAAGCATTTCCGGGTTGACGCCGTTCCACCAAGAAGAGCTTTCACCCATTTTCGCCTTCTGCTCCCAGAAGGTTTTGGTCAGCGCATAAGCCGTATCGGCATCCATCTGGGTGGTGGCAAAGGCAACAACCGAAAGCGATGCGGTGGTGATGTCTTCTTCCTGACCGTTATAGGTCCCGGCCGGGATGACGGTTTTGTCACGCTTGGTCTCGGCAAGCTGGTCTTCGGACAGCGACAGAACAATCACATCGGTTCCTGCTGCGGCCTCGATCACGTTCGGCGCTGGCCACGAACCGGCCGTCACGAAACCATCGATCTGACCGTTTTTAAGGGCGGCAACCGCATTGGAAAGTTCGGCATCCGCCAGATCGACCTTGCCTTCAAGACCAAACAGCTGAAGGTATTTTTCACCTTCACGCGCGCCAAAGGATCCCTTGCCAAGCAGGATGGTCTTGCCTTCGAGATCGGCAAAGCTGGTCGCACCGGAATCAGCACGCATCACGAAATGCATGGTCAGCGACGGGATCGGGAACAGGGCGTGGACTTCGGCAAACTTTTCGGTCGGACGTCCGTCGAACGGGCCCTTGCCGTTCTGTGCCAGGCTTACGAGACCGGGCGGGGAGGTAAAGACATAATTGCCCGGACGCACCATGGCTTCCATGACGTTCTGAACCGAACCCTGGCTTTCCTCGACGGTGACGATGATATCGCCATCGGTGCCGGTTTTCATTGCCTCGGCAAACTGGGCCGCCATCTGGTAATAGGATGAAGCGGCCTTTGCCGATTTCAGGGTGACGCGGGTTTCAGCTTGCGCGGCATTCGCCACGGACAAAGCCATCATACCGGCGGCAATCACGCCGAGTGTGCGCAAAATTTTCAAGGTTTCCTCCCCTTGTATGGTCGGTTCATCAGTTGGCTTGAATGCCGATTATCATCAATGAACCTGAAGTCTGGTGGCGAAACGCAAAATCCAACCCCGGATCGCGGGAATTTTGGCAAATTGCGTCTGATTTCGGTCCATAGAAAGCATCAACACCCCCAAGGTCAAGCTGCTTGTGCGATTTTCACCGAACAAAGCCTGCTTTGGCGCCAAGTAAAGCCGCTTTACACATATCAGTTGCGCGAAACCGGCACTATGCGCGTGGGCCAAGCGGGATTAAAGAAAGTTCATAATTTTTGCGGAACTTCTTGTGCGCCGTGGTGTTAAACACAAAATGCACTATTCCCCTTGTGTGCCAAGGGCTTGTAAGGATTGACACGGTCGATCCCCTTGCCGCAGGGTGCCTGCCTGATTGAAACTCAAACGAGGATGCCATGCCGCGTTCGCCGGTCGCCCTTATTATTGCACTGTCTGCAACGCTGTTCGCCGCGTTTGCGCTGAATAGTGGGGCATCTCTGCAATCATCGCTGCTTGCACTGCGCGCATCTGCCGAGGGTTTTGCGCCGGTCTATACCGGTATCATCATGGCATCCTATTATATCGGGTTCGTTGCCGGCATCATCTGGGGGGCGAGCCTTGTCAACCGGGTCGGTCACATCCGGACGTTTGCCGCATTGGCATCGGCCGCATCGGCCATCACACTTTTACATGCCGTTCTGGTTGATCCGATTACCTGGTCGCTGTTTCGCATCATGACCGGCTTGTGTGTTTCGGGCCTGTATCTGGTGATTGAAAGCTGGCTGAATGCGCAGGCTGACAATACATCGCGCGGTGGGACGATCGCGATTTACATGACGGTTTCGCTTGGCGGGCTGGCAATCGGTCAGCTGTTGCTCAATGGTGCCCCGGTCAGCAGTTTTGAGCTGTTTACAGTGGCCTCCGTCCTGCTTTCGCTGTCGCTTGTTCCACTTGCCCTGACCCGCCAGCCACCGCCGTCTGCGGTCAGCGGTGAACGCATGACATTCCGCCGTCTTTACAAGATTTCGCCGCTGGGCTTCGTTGCCGCATCGGGTGCAGGCGTGCTTTCGGGTGCGGTTTATGGTGTCGGGCCGGTTTTCGCCGCTGACCTCGGACTTGCGACCAATGAAATCGCCTATTTCATGTTCTTCGTCATTCTTGGCGGCATGATCATGCAATTTCCGATCGGCAAGATTTCGGACATGGTGCCGCGCCAATATGTGATGATTTTCGTTCTGACCGGACTTGCGATCTGTGGCTTTTTCCCGCTGGTTGCGCCGGATCTTGTCCGCGACAATCTGACGGTCTGGGGCGGGATCACGGGCGTGTTCATCATGCCGGTTTACGGCCTGGCCGTGGCCTATGTGAATGACTACCTTGAGCCTGAGGACATCGTTCCTGCGTCGGGTGGTCTTCTGATCATTTATGGCGGGTCTGCTGCGTTTGGTCCAATTCTGGGATCCAGTGCAATCGGTTATTTCGGCCCGTGGGCCTTGCCGGTCCTGTTTTCAATCGTTGGTATTTGCGTTGCAAGCTTTGCCATGTACCGCGCTGGCTTTGGCCGTCGTATCTCGATCGAGGAACAGGGTCAATTCGTTGCCGTGCCGCGCACAACGCCAATGGCGTTTGAGCTGTCACCGATTACCGACGACATCAGTCTCAATGACGAAGACGACAGCAAAGAGCCAGATAATGACACAAAACCAATGGACCCGCATGACCTGCAAGATGCGCTGACCCCGGATGGTACGGCACATCCCGACGACATCGGACAGGTGCCGCCGGCAGACACGGACAGCACGACGGATCCGAATGCAGACAAGAAGATGTGAACGTCTGTCGATTGGGGCAGAATGATCAGGCTTCCATAATGCGGAAAACATCCCGCAATTTTGAAACCTGCTGTGGACCCGGGCCTGCTTCAACCCATATGTTGTGAACCAACGATAGGCGAGTTGCCTTTGCCGCGTTTTATGTGTTCGTCGGCAAAGCCATATTAATCGCCCGAAACAGTTCCAAGTCTGGTGAGAGAAAACATGACCCAACGCATCCAAGAAGGTGGACTTCAGATTGCAAAAGTGCTGCACGATCTGGTGGCCAACGAAGTCATTCCGGGAACCGGGATCAGTTCCGATCAGTTCTGGGCATCCTTTGAAAAGCTCGTCACTGAACTTGGACCACGCAACAAGGCGCTGCTGGCAAAGCGCGATGAATTGCAGGCCAAGATCGACCACTGGCATCTGTCGCGTCAGGATCAGCCACGCGACCCAGCTGCCTACAAGGAATTCCTGACCGAGATCGGTTATCTGCTGCCAGAAGGCGATGATTTCTATATCACCACCACCCATGTCGATCCGGAGATCGGTCGGGTGGCAGGCCCGCAGCTTGTCGTGCCGGTGATGAATGCGCGCTATGCGCTGAATGCGGCCAATGCGCGTTGGGGCAGCCTGTATGATGCGCTGTATGGCACCGATGTGATCGACGAAGCCGACGGCAAGGAAAAGACCAAGTCATTCAACCCGAAACGCGGTGCTGCGGTCGTGGCTTATGCGGCGAACTTCCTTGATGAAGCCGCCCCGCTTGCGACCGGCAAACATGCCGACGCCACGAAATACGAAGTGCGCGAAGACGCGTCAGGCTGGTGGACGCTGGTTGTCACCCTGTCTGATGGCAGCGAAACCGCACTTGAGCTGCCCTCTCAGTTCATCGGTTACAACGAAAAGGACGGCAAGCTGACCGATGTGTTGCTGCGCCGTCACAGCCTGCATATCGAAATCCATATCGACCCGACGCATCCGATTGGCAAGGAACATGCCGCGGGCGTATGCGATGTCATTCTGGAATCTGCGGTCAGCACCATTCAGGATTGCGAAGATTCGATTGCCGCCGTTGATGCCGAAGACAAGACCGTTGCCTATCGCAACTGGCTTGGCCTGATGAAAGGCACGCTTGAAGAAAAGTTCGAGAAAGGTGGCAAGACGATCACCCGCCGTCTGAACCCGGACCGGACCTATCAGGGCTTTGACGGGACTGAAGTTGTCCTGCCGGGCCGCAGCCTGATGCTGATCCGCAATGTAGGTCACCTGATGACCACGGATGCGGTGCTTGATGCCAATGGCGACGAAGTCCCGGAAGGCTTCCTTGATGCCATGGTCACCAGCCTGATCGCCAAGCATGACGTGATCGGCAATAACGAACTTTCGAACTCCCGCCATGGCAGCGTCTATATCGTCAAGCCGAAAATGCACGGCCCCGAAGAAGTCACGCTGACCAATGATCTGTTTGCCTTTGTCGAAAAGGCGATTGATCTGCCCGAACATACCCTTAAGGTCGGCATCATGGATGAGGAACGCCGCACGACGGTCAACCTCAAGGAGTGCATCCGTGCCGCCAAGGACCGTGTGGTCTTTATCAATACCGGTTTCCTTGACCGTACCGGTGATGAAATCCATACCAGCATGGAAGCGGGTCCCATGGTCCGCAAGGAAGCGATGAAAGACCAGTACTGGATCGCGGCCTATGAAAACTGGAACGTCGATATCGGTCTTGAATGCGGCATGAAGGGCGTTGCCCAGATCGGCAAGGGCATGTGGGCCAAACCGGACCGCATGGCCGAAATGATGGAAGCCAAGATCGGCCATCCGAAGGCCGGCGCGAAATGCGCCTGGGTTCCGTCACCGACCGCAGCAACCCTGCACGCCATCCACTATCATCAGGTTGATGTGCGTGCGGTTCAGGACGAGATTGGCAAACGCGAACGCGCAAGCCTTGATGACATTCTGGCGATCCCGCGTCTGGGTGACATCAAACCGATGCCAAGCGAAATCCAGGAAGAACTTGATAACAATGCCCAGGGCATTCTGGGCTATGTCGTGCGCTGGATCGACAGCGGGATCGGCTGTTCCAAGGTGCCAGACATCAATGATGTCGGCCTGATGGAAGACCGTGCAACGCTGCGTATTTCAAGCCAGCATATTGCCAACTGGCTCCATCATGGCCTGTGCAGTGAAGAACAGGTGATGGAAACCATGAAGCGGATGGCCGCCGTCGTCGACAAACAAAATGCCGGTGACCCGACCTATCGCAACATGGCCCCGAACTTCGATGACAGCATCGCCTTTGCAGCCGCCTGTGATCTTGTCTTCAAGGGGCGCGAGCAGCCGAACGGTTACACCGAACCGGTCCTGCATGCGCGCCGTCGCGAAGCCAAGGCAAAATACGGTTCGTAACCGCGACACCGCACATCAAACACACGTAAAACAAAAGCCGCCCGACACATTCGGGCGGCTTTTATGTTGCACGAATTTCTGCAGCATAAACTGCAACATTTTTAACGGGGATCAATTCCCCAGCGTCATGATCTCATAGCCCTTTTCGGTGACAACAAGGGTGTGCTCGTACTGCACAGTCGCATCACCGGTATCGGCATACAGCGTCCAGCCATCTTCGCTATCAAGGGCCCATTTCGCGCCACGTGACAGAAACGGTTCGATGGTAATCACCTGCCCCTTTTTAAGGGCGCGACGTTCCTTGGGGTCATCCCAGGTCGGGATGGTGTGGGGATGTTCATGCAGCGACTTGCCAATGCCGTGGCTAGCAAGATTACGGATCAGGGTATAGCCACCCTTGCGAGCGAACATTTCGATCTTAAGGCCGATCTCGCGAATAGGCGCCTTGTCACGCACCACCTTGATCCCCGCCCACATGGCTTTCTTGCCGTCTTCGCACAGTTTGGCGATTTCGGGCTTTGCCGTGCCGCAGATAAAGCTGGCACCGGTATCGGAAAAATAGCCATCAAGCGATGCCGAAACATCGATATTGACCAGATCGCCATCGGCCAGAACCAGATCACCGGGAATACCATGCGCAACCGCATCATTGACACTGATACAGGTCGCACCGGGGAACTTGTATTCGCTTTCCGGGGCTGACACCGCACCGGCATCCTCAAGGACCTTGCGGCCGATATCATCAAGCTCGGCGGTTGTGATGCCCGGGACGATGGCCGCCCCCATGACATCGCGCGCACGGGCACAGATCCGCCCGATCTTGCGCAGTTGTTCGAGTTCTTTTTCGGATGAAATTGTCATGAAATGCTTATTGCGATGCCCTGAAACAAAGTCAAGAAAACCCGCATCTCATGCCAGCGACGACTTGCTGCCGGACGGCTCCCCATCATCAGACGCAAGCACATAACAGTTCTTGCCACGCGCCTTGGCGGCATAAAGAGCATCATCTGCCTGATCGAGAAGCACATCGATGGTCTTGCCATGCACCGGACAAAGAGCGATGCCGATGCTCATGTGAATGGAAACCCGATTGCCGCCGGTAATGAAGGGCATCTGAATATCGTTCAATATCCGTTCGGCCAACATTTTGGCTTCGCCCTCGCCACTCGTTCCGACATGACACACCACCACCATCTCGTCACCGCCCAGACGCACAACCAGATCACCACCGCGCACACAACGACGCAGCCGTTTAGCAACCTCGCACAAGACATCATCGCCAGCTGAATGACCGAACTTGTCATTGATCGGTTTAAAGTCATCAAGATCGAGCATCATGACCGCAAGCCGGGTCTTGTGGCGATCGGCATGGGCAAGGGCATGTTCGAAATAGACATCAAGTGCCAAACGGTTGCCAAGTCCGGTCAGGTTATCGTGATGGGCGATGTGTTCCATCTGGCCAAGGGCCGCGTCCTTTTCCGTCAGTTTGGCCAGCAAGGCATTGAGGCTGTTTGACAGGATCTTGATTTCTCTTGCGCCATCAAAATCAGGAAGACGTTCAATTTCGCCGCGTTTCATCGCCTCAATCGAAAGGGCCATCTTGCCGATCGGTCCGACAAAGAAACCAGCCCCCCACCATGCGATCACGCTGGAGATGATACTTAACGCCAAGCCCCACGCCATGATGTCGCGGCGCAGGACATAAACCGGCTCAAGCGCCTCTTCGACGGGCTGACGCACCAGGATTGACCAGTTCAGACCGGCATAATCAAGATGACCATCGGCCGGCGCATAGCCCGTCAGATATTCTGCGCCATCCGGCCACGTGCTGATCTTCCATCCGATATTGCTGCGCTGTGCCTGCTGCAGAGCATCAAGTTCAAGCGATGATCCGACCAGCGCCCCGTCCGCCCCCAATAGAACTGTGCCATCGGCAGATACGACAAATATATCGACATCCCGATGTATCCCCTGTCCGGCAAAAAGGGTTTTGCGAACATTATCGGCCCATTCCCAACTCAGATGGGTGGCAAGTACACCAGTGAACTGATCATTTTTATTGAAAAGGGGAACGGCAATATCAACAAACTGGATCGGCTCCCCGTTATAAAGCGGGAATTTTTCAGCCAGTAATTTCGCATCGTGAACATCACCGATGAACTGTCCGTTCTTGCCATACTGAAACACCGGTCGCTGCGAAATATTGGCCCCGAGCAACAAGTCATTCGTCGACGCAACAACCGTCCCGTCGCGATCAAGCACACCTATCCAGGTAAAGATCGGGATTTCGCGACTCAGGCGATTGACGATACTTGAAATCTGTTGGGTATCTTCGAGCTCTTGCAGGACAGAGAGCGTGCTTAGGACCGAAACCTCGCCACGGTGGGTCCACATGATACGGTCAAGCTCATCAGCCATCTGACGTGCAATATCAGAAACACCCAGACCAATCTGCTTTTGCAGATCAGCACCGGATCGCTTTCCGACCACAAAACTCATCAGTACGGTCAGACCAACCAGTAGCAGCGCTGTTGCCAGAGCTACTTGCACACGGATTCCGACCTGTAACAACTTGTTCAAGGCTGATCCTCTCACTCTCTATCACCGGGGTCTTCTTTTTGTTTTTGAAACCCTCGGCAGCGGTTGTTTTACCACACCGCTTTTATGAACGTGAATATAAGAATCAGCAGGCGGCTTTTTAAGTAGTTGATTGAACAAAAATACGGCAACCGCGAAGGGCGGCCGCCGCATTACCCATACGGTTTTACGCGCTGTTAGATGTCAAAAAACACGGTTTCGCCATCGCCCTGCAAGACGATGTCAAACCGGTAGACCGGGATCGGTCCACTGTCATCACGATCAGCAATCAGGGTCTTGCGACGGGTTTTCTGTTCGATCAGATTCAGAACAGGATCAGCCGCATTCGCATCTTGTTCGTCGGCGAAATACATCCGGGTATTCAGCCCGATATTGATCCCGCGAGCTACGATCCAGAAGTTGATGTGGGGCGCCATATCCATACCATTGCGGCCCGAAACCCGACCTGGCTTGATGGTTTCAAAGCGATAAAGCGCCGTATCGAAATCCGTTCCCGTCCGGCCCCATCCGCGGAAATCCTCATCGATTTTGCCAGAATTCTGACGATCAAGTTCATGGTTGTAACGCCCGTCTGCATTGGCCTGCCAGATTTCAAGCAGCGCATCACGCAGTGGCGTTCCCGTACCATCAATCACCCGACCTTCGATAATGATACGCTCCCCGCGGGTGTTTTCATCGGCCAGAATGTTGGTGAAGTTATTTTCGAAGATATCAAAACCGGCCTGCTTGGGAATAAGTCCGATATGAACATAAGGACCCGCCGTCTGTGAGGCGGTTTCTTTGAGATAATCAAGGCTTTGCACCATGGATCAGTTTCCTTCCAGACGGTTTTCAAACAGGGTTGAACGACGGCCGCGCAGGACGATGTCAAACTTGTAGGCAATGGTGTCAAGCGGCACGGATCCCTTCAGATCAATCGGCGCTATCAGGCGGTTGATCGCATCTTCATCCGGGATGACATGCACAATCGGACATTCCTTGATCAATGGATCGCCTTCGAAATACATCTGGGTGATCAGGCGCTGGGCAAAGCCGGAACCGAATACCGAAAAATGGATATGGGCCGGACGCCAGCTATTGACGTAGTTGCGCCATGGATACGGCCCCGGCTTGATGGTGCGGAAAAAGTAGTAACCGTTTTCATCGGTCAGCGCGCGGCCACAGCCGCCAAAGTTCGGATCGATCGGCGCAAGATAGGTATCTTTCTTGTGGCGATAGCGTCCACCTGCGTTGGCCTGCCAGAATTCGACCAGCGTATTGGGCACCGGACGGTTGTTTTCATCCAGAACCCGCCCATGCACGATGATACGTTCGCCAATTGGATCGCCATCCTTGGCGTAGTTGCGGATCAAATCGTTATCAAGCGGCCCCAGTTCGTTCTGACCGAAAACCGGACCGGTAATTTCCGACAAGGATCCTTGCAGCGACAACAACGACTGGCGCGGGGAACGCGCAACCGATGTCTTGTAGATCGGGGTGTAGCCTGCTGGCTGCAGCGTTCTGTCACGCTGATAGAATTCCATAATTTTTCCTCCGCAGATGATGCTCCGGACTGTTGAATGCCCGCGTTAAACGCATCCTGCGTGGCTAATTGCATAAAATAAATGCATCATTTATCATCTTATTCATGAGCAATTTTGATCATTTGGAACTGGACGGCCATGCGCTGCGTCTGTTTCTGGCCGTTCTTGAAGAAGGGTCGGTCACGGCTGCCGCCGAACGGCTTGGCGTGACACAATCAGCGGTCAGTCACAACTTGACCAAATTGCGCCGGATCATGCGCGATCCGCTTTTTACCAAATCAGGGCGCGGGATCGTAGCGACCGCGCATGCGCAAAATCTGGCCGAACAGGCGCGGTTTCTTCTTGATCAGATGCAGGCCTTTGCCAGTGGTGCGCATTTCGAGCCGGATGGCGCATCCATGAGCCTGACCATTGCCGCCAACGATCTGCAGCGTGATCTTTTGCTGCCAACGTTGTTTCGCAATCTGGAAGGTGCGCTTGCCAATATCCGGATGACGGTGGTTCCGTCCCTTCTGCCCGGACCGGCCTTGTTGCGCGAAAATCATTGCGATCTTCTGATTTCGCCGCGCCCGCCCGAAGGTGTGGATATCGTGCAAAAGCGCCTTCTGACCGATCATTACATGGTGTTTTATGATCCGGACATGCGCGACGCCCCGCAAAGCGATGACGATTATCTATCCGCGCGCCATATCACGGTGCGTTATGGCAATAATCGCACGCTTGAGTTTGACGACATGCTTGAAAATCAAGGTGTTGAGCGCAACATCGTTTTGCGAGTACCGAATTTTACCGCCATTGCCGAATTCCTGCGCGGAAGCAATATGATCGCAACCTTACCAAGCCTTCTCCAAAAACATGCGCTGCGTGATTTTGCCCGTGCGCCGATGCCGCTCGCGGGTCTTAAGAAAGGCACGCTTGATCTTCCTGTTTTCATGTGTTGGCACCAACGCTATCAACATGATCCATCGCATCTCTGGTTACGTGAACAGCTTGAAGATGTTGCTGCAACCCGACTGCGCATGCCGATAGAACATCCCGTTTCGCAACCCACAGATCAGGGGTAGGCCCCGCAAAGGACATCATGACGATTACTGAAATCATCTATTGGCTTGAACTGGCAGGGGTCGCCGTTTTTGCGATTACCGGCGCGCTTGAGGCATCCCGGCGTCAGATGGACATGGTCGGATTTGTCCTGATTGCGACCTTTACCGGCATCGGCGGCGGCACTGTGCGCGATGTCATTACCGGAGCAACGCCGGTTTTCTGGATACGCGACACCACTTGGCTTGTGACCTGCATCGGGGCTGCCGTCATCACATACTTCACCGCCCATCTGGTTGAACGACGCTATGTCGCCTTGCTGTGGCTGGATGCGCTCGGACTGGCGATGTTCGGGGTCACCGGGGCGGCCATCGGCCTTAATCTGGGCGTATCCCCGTTGGTCGCAATCGTTCTGGGCATGATCACGGCCACCTTTGGCGGGATGGTGCGTGATGTCGTCTGTAATGAAATCCCGCTGATCCTGCGCCCGGAGATTTATATCACCTGTGCGCTGGTCGGTGCGGGGATCTATGTGATTGGCACTGCGATCCTTGATTTGCCGCGCGGGCCGATTGCCGTGATTGCGTTCTTTGCCGCATTCCTGATGCGGGCATGTGCGATCAAGTTCAAGCTAAGCTTCCCGGTCTACAGGGCCCGCCCGGGTCGGGAATACTAGGGCAGCACACCCGCTGTCCCATTCCCTACTCGACGATCAACTGAACCCGGTCGCTTGAAAAGGCGGTCACACCATATTCGATTGGCGCACCAGCGGAATCGACATCGACACTTTCCGTCGAAATCACCGGACGGTTGCGCGCCTGTTTAAGCAGGTTGGCAACACGTGATGACGGAAGCGTTGCCGAAATGCGCGTGGTCTTTCGTGTGTAATCATCAATCCCGAAGCGTTTGAAGGCTTCTGTAAGCGATTTGGTTTCGACAAATATCTCGACAATGCCGTCAAAGCGCGCGGCCGGAAGATAACTTGTCGCGACGGCAAGCGGAACACCATCGGCCTCGGATACCGAAAACAACTCAATCACGCGCGTGCCCGGTTTGACATCCAGGAACTGCGCGATGGTCGAATTGGCTTTGAGGACCTCGGACGAGATCAGGCGTTTGTCGGGCAAGCGATGGCGGCCCGATACGATCTGCGAAAACCGGGTCTTGGAACCAAGCGGGTAGTCAAGGATCTGTTCCTGGACGAAGGCGCCGCGCCCCTGTTCGACACGGACAACATTGGAATCGACAAGTGCCGCCATGGCGCGGCGCACCGTATGACGATTCACCCCAAAGCGCCGGACCAATTCCATCTCGGTCGGCATCTTTTCGCCGGGCGTAAAAACGCCGTCAGAGATATCAGCCAGAAGCTGCTTTTCTATTTGCTTCCAAATAGATAGGCCCGGTTCCCAATCCATTGCATTCCCCGTTCACAAAACTTTCACCGCAAGACCTTTGCCTTTGGTGCTGGATCGTCTTATAACGTCAATAGGTATAGACGTCTAGACAAATTTTGAATTTGTCGACATAAGTTGAAAAGGGATCAGTTTGATGACGGCGCACCCCGCCCCGAATGCCCGGACAGATCAAAACCGGAATGCAGACACCCCCAGCGATCCGCATATTGCCGCGCGCCAAAAATGGATGTCGGTTCTGGCCCGCACATCCCGTGCACGCCTTGAAACCGAATGGTCGGAAAATCACAGCAGTGAAAGCTGGACGCACCTGCGCGAACCGCAAATCGGCATGGTGATGGTCCGCGGTCGTGCTGGTGGTGCCGGGCAGCGTTTCAACCTTGGTGAAATGACCGTGACGCGTTGTGCCGTCACGCTCTCAGACGGCACGGTCGGGCATTCCTACGTCAAGGGACGCGATCGTATTCAGGCACAATATGCCGCCCTGTTTGATGCGGTGATGCTTCGCGACGGATCGGCAAGCGATTTCATCGACACCCTGGCCACCGAACAGGCCGCCGCCAAACGCGATCATGCGCGCAAGGTTGCCGCCACCAAAGTTGATTTCTTCACCCTTGTCCGCGGAGAAGACGAATGACGCCCCAACCCCAATCAACCCCCGCCCAGACAAGTGAATTGCTGCCCGGTTTTGACCATGCGGCATTTGATTCAAACGCTGTTTTCCGCGCCCTGCTTGATGCGATGTCACGGCCCGGTCGCATTTATGATTTGCCGGTCAGTGTTTCCGCACCCGATGGCCTGAACAAAGCCACCACCGCAACGCTTCTTGCCATGGCCGATATGGATACGACCATCTGGCTATCGCCAGACTGTGCGACCAAGGCCGCGGGCGATCATTTGAAATTCCATTGCGGCTGCCCACTCAGCACGGATGTCAAACAGGCCGATTTTGCGATTGCGCGCATTTCCGATGATCTGTCCTTTGTCACAGACCTTGCCGTCGGCAATGCGGAATATCCTGATCAATCCGCAACCCTGATCCTGATGGTCGATGAGATTTCAGATCGCCCGTCCATGACCCTGAAGGGCCCGGGCATCAAGGATACGCATAACCTTGCGATCAAGGGCCTGCCTGCAAGCTTCCACGCATGGCGCGCAGAAAACCATCACCTGTTTCCGTGCGGCGTTGATGTGATTTTCGCAAGCGAAAGCCAGATCGCCGCCCTGTCGCGCACCACTCGGATCGAGGTCAATTAATCATGTATGTTGCAGTAAAAGGTGGCGAACGCGCCATCAACAATGCGCACAAGCTTCTGGCCGAGCAGCGCCGGGGCGATACGGACATTGCCGAAATCGAAACTGATCAGATCGAACAGCAACTCTCGCTATCCGTCACCCGTGTCATGGCTGAAGGATCGCTTTACGACCGCGATCTGGCCGCCCTTGCCATCAAGCAGGCCCGTGGTGATTTGATTGAGGCGATCTTTTTGATGCGCGCCTATCGCACGACGCTGCCGCGTTTTGCCTTTTCCAAACCGATCAAAACCGCCGAGATGGATGTTTCACGTCGCATTTCGGCAACCTTCAAAGACCTGCCCGGCGGACAGATCTTGGGCCCGACCTTTGATTACACGCATCGCCTGCTGGATTTCACCCTGATGGCCAACGGCGAAGCACCGACCGAGGCACCAAGTGGTGAAAATCCGATTGATGAGAACATGCCGCGCGTTTTGGATGACATCCTGAACTATGAAGGCCTTATTCAGGATGAACCTGTGCCGGTTGATGACAATGCCCCGGTCGCCGATCTGACGCGTGAGCCGGTCAAATTCCCGGCCGGACGGGATTTGCGTTTGCAGAACCTGTCGCGCGGGGATGAGGGATTTGTCCTCGCACTCGGTTATTCCACCCAGCGCGGCTATGCCAACAGCCATGCCTTTGTCGGCGAGATCCGCTATGGCACCGTTTCGGTCGAAATCGAGCCAGAAGAACTCGGCTTTGCCATCGATATCGGCGATATCGAACTGACCGAGTGCGAGACGGTCAACAAGTTCAAGGGATCAAAAACCAAGCTGCCGCAATTTACCCGTGGCTATGGGCTTGTGTTTGGCCAGAACGAGCGCAAAGCGATTTCGATGGCCCTGGTGGATCGTGCCATGCGCGCCAATGAAATGGGCGAACAGATCATGGGCCCGGCACAGGACAGCGAGTTCGTGATGGAACATAGCGACAATGTCCAGTCCACCGGCTTTGTCGAACATATCAAGCTGCCACACTATGTCGATTTTCAGGGCGAACTTGAACTGGTGCGCCGCATGCGCGCCGAGGTCGAAGAACGTCTGGCGAAAGCCGAAGCTGAAAATGGCAAATCCCAACCCGAGGCCGCGGAGTAATCCCATGGAACAGACTGTCAAAAATCCGGCCGACGGGGCACCGGACTATAATTTTGCCTATCTTGATGAACAGACCAAACGCATGATCCGGCGTGCCCTACTTAAGGCCGTGGCGATCCCGGGCTACCAGGTGCCGTTTGCCGGGCGCGAAATGCCGATGCCGTATGGCTGGGGTACGGGCGGCGTTCAGGTAACAGCCGCCGTAATCGGCCCGAATGATACGCTTAAGGTCATTGACCAGGGGGCGGATGACACCACCAACGCGGTTTCCATCCGTCAGTTCTTTGCCAAGACCGCGCAAGTGGCCACCACGGAAAAAACCGCCGAGGCATCGATCATTCAGACGCGTCACCGCATTCCGGAAAAGGAACTGCGCGAAGATCAGGTGCTGGTCTATCAGGTGCCGATCCCCGAACCGCTTCGCTTCCTTGAACCGCGCGAAACCGAAACGCGCAAAATGCACGCGCTTGAAGAATACGGTCTGATGCATGTGAAGCTTTATGAAGATATCTCACGTCATGGTCATATCGCGACGACCTATGCCTATCCGGTGATGGTCGATGATCGCTATGTGATGGACCCGTCGCCGACGCCAAAGTTCGACAACCCGAAAATGAACAATATGGCGGCCCTTCAGCTTTTCGGGGCTGGTCGCGAAAAGCGCATTTATGCCCTGCCGCCCTACACCAAGGTCAAAAGCCTCGATTTCGAGGATCATCCGTTCGAAGTCCAGACCTGGGAAGACGAATGCGGCATGTGCGGTGCGCGCGACAGTTATCTTGATGAGGTTATCCTCGATGATCAGGGGAACCGGATGTTTGTCTGCTCAGACACCGATTACTGCGCGGAACGACAGGAAGCCGGCCATCGCGGCCCGCAACATCATGACCAACCCCTAGGTAGCGCAGATCGCGGAAAGGCAGCAGAATAATGACCCAGATGAACGAACCGCTTCTGCGCGTTGACAACCTGACCATGATGTATGGCGACCGCGTTGGCTGCAAAGATGTCAGCTTTGAACTCCGCCCCGGTGAAGTTCTTGGCATCGTTGGCGAGTCCGGATCTGGCAAGTCCACTTTGCTGCGCAGCATTTCCGCCCAGCAGGAACCGACCAGGGGGACGGTTGAATATCAGACCCGCATTGATGGCGTGCGCGATGTGTATCAAATGTCCGAAGCCCAGCGTCGCCTTTTGATGCGCACCGATTGGGCCTTTGTGAATCAGAACCCGCGTGATGGTCTGCGCATGAATGTCAGTGCCGGGGCCAACATTGGCGAACGACTGATGGCGATTGGTGACCGTCATTACGGCAACATCCGCAGCAATGCGGACAGCTGGCTTGGCAAGGTTGAAATCGCGTCAGAACGCCTTGATGACCTGCCATCGACCTTTTCGGGCGGCATGCAGCAACGTTTGCAGATTGCCCGCAACCTCGTAACCAGCCCGCGCCTCGTCTTTATGGACGAACCCACGGGTGGGCTTGATGTCTCTGTTCAGGCCAGATTGCTCGATCTGCTGCGCGGGCTGGTTCACGACCTTAATCTTGCGGTGATCATCGTCACCCACGATTTGGCAGTGGCACGACTTCTTTCGCACCGGCTGATGGTGATGCAACAGGGCAAGGTCATTGAACATGGCCTGACCGATCAGGTCCTTGACGACCCGCAGCATCCCTATACGCAGCTGCTTGTTTCTTCCATTCTGCAAAACTGACCGGGGCGAAGAAAATGTCTGAAATGCTTCATGCTCAAAACGTTGCCAAAAGCTTTACCCTGCACACACAGGGCAGCGTGACCATCCCGGTTTTCGAAGGTGTTGAATTCATGCTTTCGGCGAGCGAATGCATCGCGCTGACCGGTGAATCCGGTTCGGGGAAAAGTACCTTTATGCGCATGCTTTATGCCAATTACACATGCTCTCACGGCTCCATCAAGGTGTTCCACGATGGCGACTGGCTGGATATCACCACCGCCAGCCCGCATTCGATACTGGAAATCCGCAAGCGCACGCTGGGATATGTTTCGCAGTTCCTGCGCGTGATCCCGCGTGTGCCGACCCTTGATATCGTTGCCGAACCGCTGGTGGCCCTTGGCACGGATCGCAAGACCGCCACTGACAAGGCACGTGATCTTTTGACCCGCCTTCGCATCCCGGAACGTTTGTGGCAGCTTTCGCCGCTGACCTTTTCAGGTGGGGAACAGCAACGGGTGAATATTGCGCGTGGCTTTATTGCCGATTATCCGATCATGCTACTCGATGAACCGACCGCATCGCTTGACGCCCAAAATCGCGCCACAGTTCTGGCGCTGATTGAAGAAGCCAAAAGCCGTGGGGCCGCGATTGCCGGTATTTTCCATGACCACGAAACCCGTGACGCCGTCTGCACCGGGTCGTTTGATGTGACTTCGTTTAAAGTTGGGGCCAATGACTGAACAGATTTTTACCAATGCCAAACTCGTTCTGGCCAACGAAGTCATTGATGGCGCCGTGCAGGTCAAGGACGGAAAGATCAGCGATATTTCTGATCGACCGTCCAACATCCCGGGCGCAGAGGACATGGGTGGCGATTATCTGATGCCGGGCCTGGTCGAGTTGCATACCGACAATCTCGACAAACATCTGACGCCGCGCCCCAAGACCCGCTGGCCGGCGACAGCCGCCGTTGTCGCGCATGACAACCAAGTTGCGAGTGCCGGGATCACCACCGTGTTTGATGCAGTATCCATCGGTGACGTCAATGAAGGCTCAGAACGCATTGTCAGACTGATTGAATCGGTCCATGCCCTTGAACACGCGCTGGAAAATGAATTGCTGCGTGCGGATCATAAACTGCATCTGCGCTGCGAAACATCATTCCCCGGCATGGTCGAGGCCCTTGGTCAATTGATCGACCTGCCACTGGTCAGCATGCTTTCGGTGATGGATCACACACCGGGCCAGCGCCAGTTCGTCAGCCTTGATGCCTATTACACCTACTATCAGGGCAAATATGGCCTGAACGACGAGGAAATGCGCAAATTCATCGCCACCCGCCGTCGCGATGCAGAGCTTTATTCCGAAAAGCATCGCCGTCATGTGGTAGAGCAGGCCCATGCCAAGGGCCTGGCCCTTGCCAGCCATGATGACGCCACAGCCGAACACGTCGCCGAGGCGGTTGCAGACAAAATGACCGTGGCTGAATTCCCAACCACCCTTGAGGCTGCCAAGGCATCGCATGAAGGTGGGCTTGGTGTCATGATGGGGGGCCCGAACCTTGTGCGCGGCGGATCGCATAGCGGCAATGTTGCGGCAGGCGAGCTGGCAAAACATGGCTATCTCGACATCATATCAAGCGACTATGTTCCGCACAGTCTTTTGCACGGCGCGATGAAGCTGTTCGACGAGTTCGAAGGTTACGATCTGCCACGCGCCATTCGCACCGTGTCGCTTAATCCGGCGACCCAGGTCGGGCTTGATGATCGGGGCGAGATCGCGGTTGGCAAACGCGGTGATCTGATCCGTGTACATCATTCCCCGCACCATCCGATTGTACGCGGTGTCTGGCGCGAAGGTGTGCGGGTGTCATGACCGGCGCGCCTGCACATAATTGCAGATCAGGATATGGACTTTTGGTCCTTGTCGTCGGCCCAAGTGGTGTTGGCAAGGACACTCTTCTTGATGCAGCACGCGAAAGACTGGCTGATGACAAGCAGTTCTGCTTTCCACGGCGCTGCATCACCCGCCCGGCCGGATCGGTTGGGGAAACACACATCCCCGTCCGGCCCGAAGATTTCGGGCAAATGGCACGTCAGGGGGCGTTCCTGCTGAGCTGGATGGCCCATGATCTGGGCTACGGCATCCCACGCCATGTTCTTGGCGAGGTCGAGGCGGGCAAAACCGTCATCGTCAATGTATCGCGCAGCGTAATTTCAGATGCCTGTGCCCTTGTTGGGCAAAACAACGTCCGGGTGATCAGCATCCGTGCCAGCAGCGAGGCATTGCGTAAACGGCTTGAGGCCCGCGGGCGCGAAGATGCCCTTGATATCGAACGGCGGCTTGCGCGCGCATCCGCCTATCAGGTTGAGGGCGATCATGTTGTTCATGTTGATAATGATGCCGATCTTGAAACCGGCATCGCGCGTTTCATCCACGCAATTGAAATGCCCCAGCCAATTGCAAACCGCGCCTGAGGCAGTTTGAATCACCCAAAAATGCTGCACCTTAAAAGCGCAGCATTTTTAGCCCGCCAGCGGAAAACGTTTCACCAGTTTGAACGGCTTCTGATCCCCCGGGTCACCAAACAGGCAGACTTCGCGAACGGTAAATGGTTCCTGACACAGCGGCGCGACCAAGCCTGACAGGGCAGTATTGAAGGGGTCGATCTGGTCGTCTGACAGCTTGTTGGTCAATGTCAGATGGAAGCGGAATTCTTCCATAACATAGGGATAGCCCCAGCGCACAAGATAGGCTTCCTGCCGATCCGTCAGACCGCTAGCACGGCGTTTGTTCATTGCCGCTTCGTCTTCGGGCTGGCGAAAGTCATCGAGTTCGCGCACCAGTGTTGCCGCAAGGTCGGCCAGACCCCCGACAGGTTCGGTCGGAACAAGGGCCAGAAAATGACCAATCGCCTTTAAGACCAGATGCCCGCACGTTACCTGTGCAGTCGTTTTGCAAAGGCGCGAAACGGCTGCTTCCAGATCGCCACGATCCATGCCGTTTGGCAGTGCGAATGGCGGCTTCAGGGTACCATGAAAGCCGTATCGGCTCGGCGACGTGGTTGCCGCCACGATCTCGGCCTCTGTCAGGCCCGCAAAAATTGGACGGACCAACTGGTTTCCGGTTTCCGGATCACGCCCCAGCCAAGCATTGCCAAACTGCCCCAACGCGCTTTGCGGTTCTGGCGCATAATAAAGCGCGTAACGTTGATACTGGTCGGTCATGAGTGAACTCTGGAAACGGTGACGCGGCAAGAAATGCCGAAGTTCAGTAGCTTAACCTTCGGCGTCCATCATAACACTGAGAAATATTGATCGGTTAAACCGTATCGTATTTCAGGCAAAAGTCACGCACCGGAAGCGTTCGGAAATCCTGCAATCTTTCGCGCAGCACTTCATGCGACCAATCCCACCAGCGAATGCGCAACAGGGCATTGACGATGTCTGCCTCAAACCGAGGGCGGAGGGGGACTGCCGGAATACCTGTCACAATCGTGTAGGGCGCGACATCCTTGGTAACCACCGCACCAGATCCGACGACCGAACCAATGCCGATGGTGACACCACCCTGCACAATCGCGCCATGCCCGATCCAGACATCATGTTCCAAACGCACACGTTTTTCACGACGCCAGTCAAAGAACGCCGGGTCGTCTTCGCCCAGTTTATAGGCGCTGGAACGATACTGGAAATGGTGCATCGACGCCCGATCCATCGGATGCTGTCCCGGGTTGATGCGGGTATGGGCAGCGATATTCACGAACTTGCCGATGTCGGAATAGATGATCTCGCTGTCATTCACGACATAGGAATAGTCATCCATTTTCGTTTCGCGCATCGAGGTACGTGCACCAACTTCGGTCCAGATCCCCATTTCGCAATCAACGACAATCGCTGTTTGGTCAATCGTGGGCTGTTCCGACAATGCCTTCATTGCCGGTTTGGCCTGCGTAATCTTAAACGCCATGATCAGGTCACCAGTTTACGCAGACGCTGGGACACCATATCGAGCAGGCTGACCGAGATAATGATGATGATCATGACTGCCGCTGTTTCCGCGTAATAGAAGCCACGGATATATTCCCAAAGCACCATGCCAATGCCGCCAGCCCCGACAATGCCCAGCACAGTGGCAGAGCGCACGTTGCTCTCGAAACGATAGAGCGAATAGGAAATCCACAACGGCAAAACCTGCGGGATCACGCCAAAGATGACTTCCTGAAGCGCATTGGCGCCCGTTGCACGAATGCCTTCGACCGGTTCGGGATCAATCGCCTCGACCGCCTCGGAAAACAGTTTGGCAAGCACACCCGTGGTGTGAATCCAAAGGGCCAGGACACCGGCAAACGGGCCAAGGCCGACCGCAACAACGAACAACATGGCAAAGACCATTTCGTTGATCGCGCGGAAGGAATCCATCAGGCGACGGACCGGCTGATAGACCCAGACAGGGACGATATTTTCAGAAGAAAGAATACCAAACGGGATCGAACAAACGATGGAAAGCGCTGTGCCCCAGATCGCAATCTGGATGGTGATCCACATTTCTGCGACATACATCTTCCACATCAGGAAGTCGGGCGGGAAGAAGCCCTCGGCAAAGTCGACCATGTTGCCGCTGTTTTCAAACAGCGCCATCGGGCGCATATCTGCCCCCTCCCACGACATGGCCAGAAGTCCAAGGATGATCGCCCAAAGCAGGAAGCTTGATGCCGACCGTTTAAGGTCACGCGGCGGAAGCTCCGTTGCGACAGATGATGTCGAAGAAATGCTGCTGTTCATCGTTCAAATCCCGGAATTAAAAGCAAACAGGGAGCGCACTTTTAATGCACTCCCTGTCGAAAAGTCGGTTACTGGTAGGCAACCAGGATGTCGAGTTCAGCAAGTTTCTTGTCGATCTCGGCAACGCGTTCTGCTTTTTCTTCAGCAGAAAGTTCTTCGGTGTTCTGGATTTTCAGCTTGTCCTTGAACAGGGCCAGCTGACGGATCGGGTAAAGCTGCGCGTTCGAGCTTTCCATGAAAAGGCCCATGCCATCGGAGTTGTTGGCAAGAACTTCTTTCGCGCTTTCAACATCGCCGAAACGACCGTAACCAAGGAAGAATGCCTTGATTTCGGATTTGAGTTCGCGCGACAGGTCTTTACGGTAAACCATCGGGTCAGACGGGATCAGCGGCGAGGTCCAGATGACTTTAACCTTGTCGGTGATTTCCGGCTTGTTCATTTTGGTACGGCCAAGCTGCTCGGAGTTGTTGGCAGCAACATCAACCTGCTTGTTGGCAGTCGCCATCAGGTTGGTTTCGTGGTTGGCGTTACGAACAGTCTTGAAGCATTCCTTCGGGTCAACGCCGTTTTTAGCGAAGACATAATAGGACGGAACCAGGAAGCCCGAGGTCGAGTTCGGATCACCGATACCGAAGTTCAGCGAACCATCACATTTCAGCATGTCTTCAAGGGTTTTGACCTTGTCGTTGTCAGCCTGCGTGATGATGTGGGAGTAGTAACCGTTCGAACCATCGGATTTGGAGGTCTGAACGAAGACTTCGCCACCGGCGCGGTCAACGGCTTCCATTGCCGACTTGTTACCGAACCAGCCAACATGAACCTTGCCAAAGCGCATGCCTTCGATGATGCCGGCATAATCCGGTGCAAAGAATGCCTCGACGTCTTTGCCAAGAGCTTCTTCCATGTCATCGATCAGCGGCTGCCACTGAGCTTTGAGGTTGGAAGTAGATTCGGTCGAAATGATACCGAAAACGATGGTTTCCGGATCCTGTTCGAGCGGCTTGAATTCAACATCGGCCTTGGCAACAACGGATGCCAGCATCGTGGCCGCAAATGCTGCGGATGCGATTGTCTTAACGTTCATAAGAAGTCCCCTGTCAGAATAGATTTCGACATGTTTCGAGAAGGTAAGGCAGTCATGACAACTGGCCCGGCTAGCTTGTTGCGACAGCCAGGTCCTTTTCTGCGATGGGCCGTGTAACTGGCTCTGCGGCCTTTGCCGCACCATCGGCAAAAAGTTCGGAAGAATGTTCGCCGTAAAGTTCCTGAAGGAATTGCGGCGTCAGTTCGCTTGACGGTCCGTCAAAAACGACTTCACCATCGCGCATGGCGATGGTGCGTTTGCAGTAGTCTTTTGCGTAATCAACCTGATGAAGCGATACGATGACGGTGACGTTGTCTTCGCGGTTCACACGATCAAGCGTGTTCATCACCTTGCGGGACGAAGCCGGGTCAAGCGATGCAATCGGCTCGTCGGCAAGAATAAGGCGGGCACCCTGTGTGATAGTGCGGGCAATTGCCGCGCGCTGTTGCTGACCACCCGAAAGGTTACGCGCCTTTTTCGACGCATGGGCATCAATGCCAACACGATGAAGCGCACTCATAGCGCGCATCTTTTCGGTTTTGGTAAACAGACCAAGCGAGCCGCGCCATGCCGGAACACGGCCCAAAAGCCCCATCAGGACATTGGTCAGAACCGAAAGGCGGCTAACCAGATTGAACTGCTGGAAAACAACACCAATCTCGGAGCGCACCTTGCGGGCACCGCGCGAAATCTTGCCGTTTTCCTGAATGGTTTCGCCAAACACGACGATCTTGCCGCCATCGCGATCACCGCGCAGCAAACCGGCAATATGACGGATCAGTGTGGATTTACCCGAACCCGATGCGCCAATCAGCGCCACCATCTCGCCTTCCCGCACCTGCAGTTTGACGCCGCTAAGCGCACGCTTGTCACGGGTAAAGCTTTTGTTCAGTCCAGAGATATCTACAACCAGCATCAAAAGAGTCGCCTGAATGTGTTTCGCTGGATGAAGAAGCTACGCACAAACCGCGACTCTACGGTGACAGTGATATTACAGTTCGATGATTACGCAGAGCATATCGCCCCGACAACAATTAAACTTGTCTATACATCAAGAATTCATCGAAGTATTTACCAGTAATTTCGACATTATTTCTGTAATATTTTCAAAATTCTCAACAAGAATTTGTCTGATGAATATCCAATTTTAAATCTACAGAACAGTCAAACATTCTGCATCAACCCTTTTGACACCGACACAGACACATCGACCACGAACTTTATTTAATTTGACTGATGGTCTCCATGACGTCGTCTTCGATCTCAAGGCCCTGCGCTTCGGCAAGTGCGCGCGCCTGCTTGCCGCGACGCCCTGGCAAACGCACGCCTTCTTCTGCCGCAATCTCGTTGGCAATATAGGCAAGGTGCTCCATTACACCGACACCGCCGGTTGCCTTGGGATCAATGGCTATGATCAGTTGTCCAAGCGCAGGCGGCGCACCTTTGTCATCAAAAAGGGACGAAGACTGGTGGCCGAACTGTGCACCGGTAAGACCAGCCGCAAGAAGTTCCACCATCATGGCAAGTGCCGCCCCCTTGACCCCACCTGCCGGGATCATCGTGCCATCAATGGCTTTCACGGCATCGGTGGTCGGATTGCCATCCACATCAAGCGCCCAGTCATCGGGAATGGCGACACCCTTTTGCTTGGCGGCCATGATCTTGCCGCGCGCGACCTTTGAAAGTGCAAGGTCGATGATGATCGGATCACCGGCATCCCCGACCGGTACACCAAAGGCAATCGGGTTTGTGCCAAACATCGGGCGCCGCCCACCCCATGCCGCCATGGCCGCCGGGGCATTGGCAAACATCATCGCCGCCAATCCCTTTTCTGCCAGACGTTCTACCGTAAGACCCATAACCCCCGCATGATGCGATCTGTGGATTGCGGCAATCGCAATACCCTGGGTGCGGGCCATATCGGGCAAGTGATCCATCATCAGATCCAGTGCCGGATAGGCAAATCCATGCTGCGCATCAATGCGCAAAACGCCAGGTGTCGGCTTTTCAAAGATCGGGCTGATCATGCCATCAACCTTGCCGACCTTTGCCTGCGCGCTATAGGCCGGCACGCGGCGAAAACCGTGTCCCCCTTGCCCGGATGCCTCGGCCGTGACAAGTGCCGTTGCGACCGAGGCCGCATTGTCTGCCCGCACATTGCAACGCATCAAAGTTTCGCACACAAGTGCGTGGGCATCTTTCACGGAAATCTTCATCGTCAGGTAACCTTGATTTTCAAAGTGGGGCTTTGGAACCGGGAAACGAGCGCAAGGATCGTGCGCCTGCAGGATCCGTAACATAGCCACAAGCCATCCCTGCGCGCAAAGCCGTTTTGGGTGCGACCAGAAGCGCCTTTGGCGCAAACGACATTGAAAAATATGATACCATCACCAGAATTTGCGAATAACAGGATCGCGCGGAGGCCGCGCAAGCATTACAGGAATTCAGATATGCGTCAGGTTAAACACAGGATCGGCTTGCCTTTGGCATTGGTGGCGTTGGCATCACTTGCGGCCTGCGGCACCGCATCCACAGGCAACATGACACCGGACTGGGCAAGTGTAACCGATCACGAATGGCAACTGGTGCAGGTCATTGATGGCAACAGCACCCTGTCGCCAACCCCGCCTGTCATGGCGACCGCCACATTTTCCAGCGATGGCATGGTGTCGGGCAATGCGGGCTGCAATCAGTATTCAGGTAGTTACGAACAAGCGGGATCGTCACTGGGTGTCGCGCAGCTCGCCATGACACGAAAGATGTGCATCGCCGACAACGCTATGCAGATCGAAAATGCCTTTAGCGGCGCATTCGTCTTGGTGAGTAGCTGGGACGTTGTTGATGGGCGTCTTGTTCTCAAGGACAATGACGGCAACATGGTTATCGAGCTGACACCGGCCGCGCAGTAAGCACATCGGCATTGCTCACATACCACCAGACGCACCATGCTTGCGCGAAATGAAAAAGGGGCACCAGTTGGTGCCCCTTTTCTTTGACCAGGTATCATAACCGCCAAGCGGCGAGATACGCATATGTCGATATTCTAGTCCTTGCTGACCGTCGCTTCGGAATTTGCACCGACGGCCTTGGGTTCGGTTCGCAGACCCTGGATGATCGAATAGCAGGCCATCAGAAGGACAATCGCAAACGGGAAGCCGGTCGAAACCGCCATCGCCTGCAATGATCCAAGGCCACCGCCCAGCAACAATGCAATCGCAACCAGACCTTCGAAGGTGCACCAGAAGACGCGCTGCGGGACCGGAGCATCGACCTTGCCGCCTGCGGTGATGGTATCAATCACAAGCGAGCCAGAGTCAGACGAGGTCACGAAGAACACGATCACCAGAACAATCCCGATGAAGGAGGTGATGGCTTGCAGCGGAAGCTGATCGAGCATGGTGAACAGTTTGATCGGCAGACCTGCTTCGGCAATGGCGGTAACGCCTTCGGTCACCATATGCACCGCGGTGCCGCCAAAGGCCGTCATCCACAGAACACACACCAGCGACGGAATAATCAGAACGCAGGTGATGAATTCACGCACGGTACGACCACGCGAAACACGCGCAATGAACATGCCGACAAACGGTGACCAGGAAATCCACCAAGCCCAATAGAAGGACGTCCAGCCCTGGCTGAAGTTGGCGTCTTCACGACCGACCGGGTTTGAAAGTGCCGGAAGATATTGCGCATACGACAGCAGGCTCGAGAAGAAACCGGTGATGATTTCCATCGTCGGACCAACCAGAACCACAAACAGCAACAGAAGTGCTGCGAGGATCATGTTGATTTCCGACAGACGCTTCACCCCGGCATCAAGCCCCGCCAGCACCGAAATAAGTGCAACACCGGTAATCCCGATAATCAGGAAAACCTTCGATGTATCGGAAACCGAAATGCCAAACAGGTAATCAAGCCCGGCATTGGCCTGTTCCGCACCGAAACCAAGCGACGTTGCAAGACCAAACAGCGTCGCAAATACGGCCAGGATATCAATAAGGTGACCGGTCCAACCCCAAACACGCTCGCCGAAGATCGGATAGAAGATCGAACGAATGGTCAGCGGCAGGCCCTTGTTAAACGAAAACAGTGCCAGTGCCAGTGCGACAGTGGCATAGATCGCCCACGGGTGAAGACCCCAGTGGAAAATGGTTGCAGCCATGCCAAGATCAAATGCAGCATCGGCATCACCGGCGGCCGCACCAAGCGGCGCCCAATCGGTACGAAGACCATCTTCACCGACAGCAATTCCACCCATCGAGGATGTGAAGTGCGAAATCGGTTCTGACACACCATAGAACATAAGACCGATGCCCATGCCTGCAGCAAACAGCATGGCAAACCAGCCGGCATAGGAATAATCCGGTGTTGCATCCGCACCACCAAGGCGCACACGGCCAAGCGGCGAGACAATCAGAAACAGACACAACACAACAAATACGTTGGCAGCAGACAGGAAGAACCAGTCAAGCGACGATGTCAGCCAACCACGCAGGTCGTTGAACATCGGCCCGACACTTTCCTGAAAGGCCAGGGTGAGAAAGACGAATGCAACAATCGCAAGACCCGAAATCAGAAAGACCGGGTTATGGACATCCAGTCCAAATGGCCCGATCTCTGCTTGGATATTGTCTTGCCCGATTTCATATTCTGTATCAATCGGGTTCGCTGCACCGTCCGGGCTTTCAATGCCCGTGTCAGCTTCAGACCCCATTTGAAACTCCCTAGGTTAAATGATTATACAGCTACCCCTAGCCGTAAAAGTTCGCCCGCATCCTCTAACGCACGAGGAATACAGAAAGATCCGAGTGTGACGCGACATATCCGCCATGAGACGCAAAAATATGGTCGGCAATACCGGGCACGTGCGATGCCATGACGATGACGTCGGCACCAAGCTCGTCGGCCTTGGCGACAAGTTCCTTGCTGAGATCCACCGCCGGATCATGCGAAATATGCGCGACTGCCTTGGTGCTTACACCATGCTTGGACGCCAGATCCTCGGCGAAAGCCTGAAGTTTCTGTTCAAATTCCTTTGGCGTATGTGCCACCGATGACGGCGTATTGGTACCGACACCGAGAAGGCTTATCTCGGCCTTGTAATGCTTGGCTAGATCGACCGCCGTTTTAATTGCTTTGTCCAATTTTTCAACGTGGGCCAAATCGACAGGCACGAGCATCTTCTGATACATTCATTCCTCCGTTATGTGCACCACCCCTGAAGTCCGTGGTTTCACGAAATATCAGGGCAGCGAAAAGAACCTAACATTGACTGTCTACAAAATCAAAAACGGGCTTTCGAAAGTGCGCACAAGCAATGCTGCAATATTTGCCGTAAAATTCCGTCACACGGTTTGACAGTACTCGTTGCCGAAAATTGACCTGACCACATTGGGAAACTGCGCCTAAAGTCGAATCGCCAGATGATTATTTTTCAGGTTTCCAAACAAAACATCCGGTGCCTTTAAGCGAATTTTCGATGTTCGAACTTGAAAATTTTAAAAATTTTTTCTCAATCAAAATCAGCCTGTCCAACCCATCGGCTTTTCCACCCGTAAACCCCTTAATTGGCAAGGCGTTTCTTGGCAAAATCCATCGGATTTCTATTCTATTTTTCAGAGAGTTTCACATGGTGAAACTCTATCCTCGGATGCCGAAAAATCGCACGGCCATGCGCACTTGGCTTGATGAAGCCCCCAAACTCGTGTCACGATGTGCGCGATTTGTGCACTGTCTGTCCCACACAACATGTGCCTCCAGATCAGAACACCATAAGTTCTGAATGGACATATTTGCTGGATCCGTCTTGTGAAAGGCAGGCATCCATGGCCGTGCACATACCCGAAAGGGAAAATTATTGTGGCCAACGGGGGAGTTGATCAACTGCGCAATAACGGTGCCATGGCGCAACAGCACATCTTCATGCTGCATGCCCGTTTGTGTCTGAACGACACCCCAACCTGCACAACCAAGCACAACCAAATCGCGGGTAGGATCTGCCACACCATTAAAATAATTCAGCAAAATCAAAAGCATCAGAGAAGGAACAGGGATGACTGACCCTATCAAGTATTTCGCGTCACGCGTCACAGCATCTGAAATGAACCGTCGTGAATTCATCGGCCGTTCGATGGCCGCCGGCCTGACCCTTGCCGCTGCCACAAGCCTTTATGGCAAGGCCGCCATGGCACAGGAACCAAAGCGCGGCGGGCATCTGAAACTTGGCCTTCAGGGCGGGGCTTCGACCGACGTTATTGATCCGGCAAAATCCTCTTCGCAATTCACCTTTGCCATGAACCGTAACTGGGGCGACACCCTGGTTGAATCGCACCCGACCAGCGGCCTTGCCGTCCCGTCGCTTGCTGAGTCCTGGGAACCGAATGCCGACGCATCTGTCTGGACGTTCAAAATCCGCAAGGGCGTCGAGTTCCATGACGGCTCCGAACTGACCATCGACGATGTTGTCAAAACCCTGAACCGCCACACCGACGAAAAGTCCGAGTCCGGCGCACTGGGTGTTCTGGGTTCGATCAAGGGCATCGAAAACAAGGGCGGCGATCTTGTTCTGACCCTTTCCGAAGGCAATGCCGATCTTCCGCTGCTGCTGAGTGACTATCACCTCGTGATCCAGCCGGGCGGCGGTTACGATAACCCGAGTGCCGGTATCGGTACCGGTCCGTTCAAGATCGACAACTTCGAAGCCGGCGTGCGCGCAACCTTCGTGAAAAACGAAAATGACTGGCGCACCGATCGCGGCTTTGTTGATTCTGTCGAAATGATCGTGATGAACGATGCCACCGCACGTATGGCGGCCCTTTCATCGGGTCAGGTTCACTTCATCAACCGCGTTGATCCGAAGACCGTTGGCCTTCTGAAACGTGCACCGAATGTTGAAATTCAGACCACTTCGGGCCGTGGCCACTATGTCTTCATCATGCATTGCAACACCGCACCGTTCGACAATAACGACCTGCGTCTGGCGCTGAAATACGCGATGGACCGCGAAACCATGGTCGAAAAGATCCTTGGCGGTTACGGCAAGGTCGGCAACGACTTCCCGATCAACGAAACCTATGCCCTGTTCCCGGAAGGCATCGAACAGCGTTCCTATGATCCGGACAAGGCAGCCTTCCACTTCAAGAAGTCCGGCCATGACGGTTCGGTTCTTCTGCGCACGTCTGACGTCGCCTTCCCGGGTGCTGTCGATGCGGCGGTTCTCTATCAGGAAACCGCCAAAAAGGCCGGGATCGATATCGAAATCAAGCGTGAGCCGGGTGACGGTTACTGGTCGAACGTCTGGAACGTTCAGCCGTTCTCGACCTCTTACTGGGGTGGTCGTCCGACCCAGGATCAGATGTATTCGACGGCCTATCTCTCGAGCGCGGACTGGAACGACACCCGCTTCTTCAACACCAACTTCGACAAGATTCTTCTCGAAGCGCGTGCTGAGCTTGATCAGGCCAAGCGTAAGGAAATGTATCACGACATGGCCCTGATGGTCCGTGACACCGGTGGTCTTATCCTGCCGATGTTCAATGACTTCGTGAACGCAACCACGACCAACGTTTCCGGCTTTGTCGATGATATCGGGAACGATATGTCGAACGGTTATGTTGCTTCGCGTCTGTGGATCAACAGCTAGTCAGTCGGGATGCCTTGCATCCCCTTGATTATAGACTTGCGGGATCACGGCCATTTTGGTCGTGGTCCCCTACTTGTTGTCACCTGTTTGTTTAAGACTACGGTCTGATCGAAATTTCCAGATGGAGGCAAACCATCCTTTGCCGTCCCACCCGTCTTGAATTTCCGTTCAGGCCACTAAGGGGGAGTATGTGTTCATGGCCAATCCCTTGGCCGGCGTGCGAGCCGCGCGACACAGACTGAAAGAAACCCATCCGTTATCGGTACTTATTGCCGAACGACTGGGCTTGAGTGTGTTGTTGCTTTGGGCTGTTTCAGTCCTGATTTTTGCCGGCGTCGAAGCCCTTCCGGGCGATTTCGCCGAAACCTATCTTGGGCAGTCTGCGACACCGCAGGCGATTGCGAACATTCGCGAAGACCTTGGCCTGGATCGCCCGATCACCACGCGCTATTTCGAATGGCTTGGTGGTGTTATTCAAGGCGACTTTGGCAATAGCTGGGCCAGTGGCGCGCCGGTAACCGAACAAATCACCAAACGCCTTGGCAACTCGCTGTTTCTTGCCTTCTTCGCTGCGGCGATTTCGGTCCCGCTTGCAGTCGGGCTTGGCATGGTGGCGGTTCACTATCGCAACCGCATTCCTGATCGCGTGATTAACGTTCTGTCGCTTGCCGCGATCTCACTGCCGGAATTCTTCATCGGCTATATCCTGATCGTGTTCTTTGCCGTTCAGATGGGGGTCGCAACCTTCCCGTCCACTGTCTATGACAATATGGGCTGGTCGGAACGTCTGGCCGCGATTGCCCTGCCGACAGCAACACTGGTGATGGTCGTTCTGGCACACATGATGCGCATGACTCGTGCTGCCATCATCAGTGTCATGTCATCGGCCTATATGGAAACGGCCGAGCTTAAAGGCCTTGGCGCCTTCAAGGCGATCGTCAAACACGCTGCCCCCAACGCCATCGCCCCGATTGTCAATGTGGTGGCACTTAACCTTGCCTATCTGGTGGTGGGCGTTGTCGTGGTCGAGGTTGTCTTCGTCTATCCCGGCATGGGCCAGTATATGGTTGATGCCGTGACAGTACGGGACATGCCCGTCGTGCAGGCCTGCGGGCTTATCTTTGCGGCGGTTTATATCCTGCTCAATATGGTGGCCGATATCGTCGCCATTGTCGCCAATCCGAGACTGAGGCATCCGCGATGAGATTACGTGAAATCCCGCTGACCGCCTGGATCGGAATTCTGGGCATTCTGTTTGCTTTTGGCTGTGCCGTCTTTGCCCCGCTCATCGCGCCCTATGGGGAACGCGAAATTGTTGCGGGTGTTTGGGAACCGGCCAGTGATCTTTATCTTCTGGGCACCGACAACCTTGGCCGTGATCTTCTGTCACGCCTGATTTACGGTGCGCAGACAACCCTGTTTGTGTCGCTTGCGGCATCTATTCTGTCGTTCTCAATCGGCATTTTCCTGAGCTTTACGGCCGCTGTTTCCGGTGGCCCGATTGATCAGGGACTGTCGCGCCTCAACGATTTGATGATGTCGATCCCGACCCTGATTTTCGCCCTCGTGGTGCTGGCGGTTCTGCCGCAGAACATCTTCATCCTGATTGCCGTGATGGCCATTCTGGATTCAACGCGCGTCTATCGACTGGGCCGTGCGGTTGCCCTTGATGTTGCGGTTATGGAATTTGTCGAGGCCGCCAAACTGCGCGGTGAAGGCCGGATGTGGATCATCTTCCGCGAAATTCTGCCCAATACGCTTTCGCCGCTTTTGGCAGAGTTCGGGCTGCGTTTCGCCTTTTCGATCCTGTTCCTGTCGACTCTTTCCTTCCTGGGTCTTGGCATTCAGCCGCCGGCTGCGGACTGGGGTGGTATGGTCAAGGACAACAAGGATGGCATCATCTTTGGCATTCAGGCTGCCCTTATTCCGGGTGGCGCGATTGCGGCCTTGGCCGTCTGTGTCAACATGGTTGTCGACTGGTTGCTGAAACGTACTTCCAGCCTGAAAGGAGGCCGCGGCGATGTCTGATCTTTTATCGGTACGCGATCTGCGCATTGGCGCGACCATCTTCCCGCCGGGCGAAGCCCCGATGGATATCGAGATTGTCCATGGTGTTTCCTTTGATCTGCAAAAGGGCAAGGTCCTTGGCCTGATCGGGGAATCCGGTGCGGGTAAATCGACCATCGGCCTTGCCGCTTTGGCCTATGGCCGGGGTGGTGTGCGCATCACAGGCGGTGAAGTCCTGCTTGATGGCAAGGACATCCTGCCGCTCGACAAAAAGGGGATCCGCAAGATCCGCGGGGCACGTGTCTGTTATGTTGCCCAATCGGCTGCGGCATCTTTCAACCCGGCGCACAAGCTGGGCGATCAGGTCATTGAAGCCACGGTCGAACACGGCCTGATGAGCCGCGACGAGGCCCGCAAACGGGCCGACTATCTGTTTGAAATTCTTGGTCTTCCGGACCCGAAGAATTTCGGTAATCGGTTCCCCCATCAGGTATCGGGGGGACAGCTACAACGTGCCATGACCGCCATGGCGCTCTGTTCCAAACCGGAACTCATTGTCTTTGACGAACCAACCACGGCTCTTGACGTGACCACCCAGATTGATGTTCTGGCCGCGATCAAGAACGCGATTGAAATGACCGGCACAGCCGCCCTTTACATCACGCATGATCTGGCCGTTGTTGCCCAGATTTCTGATGACATCATGGTGCTGCGCAACGGCGACACCATCGAATACGGACCGGTACAGCAGATCATTGAAAACCCGCGTCAGGAATACACCAAGGCGCTGGTCAATGTCCGCCAGACCAAACAGACCGAAGCCCGCGATCAGACGGACGCGTTGCTAAAGGTTGAAAACATCTCGGCTGCCTATGGCAACGGGGTGCAGGTTCTTCATGATGTATCGCTGCATGTCCCGCGTGGTCAGACACTGGCCGTAGTCGGGGAATCCGGTTCGGGTAAATCCACACTGGCACGTGTCATCACCGGACTCCTGCCGCCCTTCAAGGGCAGCGTCAAATTCGGTGATGAGAAGTTGTCAAACGCACAAAAGAACCGGTCACGCGATCATTTGCGCCGTATCCAGCTGATCTATCAAATGGCTGATACCGCGATGAACCCGCGCCAGACCGTTGGGCAGATCATTGGCCGCCCGTTGCAGTTCTATTTCGGCATGCGCGGTGCGGAGCGCAAAAAGGAAGTCATCAAACTTCTTGATGAAATCGAGATGGGCGAAGCTTTCTATGACCGTTATCCTGCCGAACTTTCCGGCGGGCAGAAGCAACGTGTGGCGATCGCACGTGCCCTGGCTGCACAGCCGGAATTGATCCTGTGCGACGAGCCGACCTCGGCCCTTGATCCACTGGTTGCCGAAGGCATCCTTGATCTTTTGCTGCGTCTGCAAAAAGAACGTCAGGTGTCCTATCTGTTCATCACCCATGACATCGCAATTGTGCGTGCGATTGCTGATTCTGTTGCGGTGATGCTGCAGGGCAAGCTGGTCGATTTCGGCCCGCGGTCTGAGGTCCTGAACCCGCCATTTGACGATTACACCGACCTTCTTTTGAAATCGGTGCCGGAAATGGAATTGGGTTGGCTGGAAAAAGTTTTGGCCACGCGCAAAATGGAAAGTGCCGGTCACTAAAAGCCGTGCGAAACACAAAAAGGCGGCCAATCATCAGGGTCGCCTTTTTGAATAAGCCCCACACCTACAACTCGCCACCAAAAGGACGACGCCCCACTATGTCCGAACGAAACTTCACTGTTATTGAAAACACCTTTATCACCATCGCAGACGGCACCCGATTGGCTGCCCGCATGTGGATGCCCGAAAATGCCGAGAATGATCCGGTCCCGGCGGTGTTTGAGTTTCTGCCCTATCGCAAGGGTGATGGGACCTGTGCGCGCGATGAGTCGACCTATCCCGAATTTGCCAAGGCCGGCATTGCCGGCGTGCGGATTGATATTCGCGGATCAGGTGAATCAGATGGTGTGATTGACGGTGAATATACCGAACTTGAACTGACCAATGCGTGTGAGCTGATTGCATGGATTGCCGATCAGCCGTGGTGTAACGGATCGGTCGGCATGATGGGGATTTCCTGGGGCGGATTTAACTGCCTGCAGGTTGCTGCCCTCAATCCGCCTGCGCTCAAGGCGGTGATTTCCATCGCATCAACGGTGGACCGCTATAACGACGACATTCACTATAAAAATGGCTGTCACCTCTCTGCACAACTGTCATGGGCGGGAACAATGCTGGCCTATCAGTCACGCTCACCTGACCCGGCATTGGTTGGTGATGACTGGCGGGCAATGTGGTTGCACCGCCTTAAGGAAGAGCCGTTCTTTTTGGAAGAATGGCTTCAACACCAGACCCGCGATGATTTCTGGAAGCATGCCTCGATCTGCGAGGATTTTGATGCCGTCAAAATCCCGTCGATGGTTCTGGCCGGGTGGGCGGATGGCTATCGCAACACGCCAATGCGCGCGATTGAAGGTATGCCAGACAGGTCCAAGGCCCTTATCGGCCCGTGGGTACATAAATACCCGCATTTCGCCTGGCCAAAGCCGCGTGCCGACTTCACGGGCGAAGCCATCAAATGGTGGAACAAATGGCTGCGGGGTGATGATAACGGTATGGATGACCTGCCCCAGATGCGCGCTTACATCCTCGATGGCCCGAAACCGGCTGCTCGGCGTGACTTTGATCCGGGCTTCTGGATCGCCAAGGACACATGGTCCGAACCGGAAACCCAAACCCTTTATGTCAATGACGGCAGGCTTGCCTTCGAGGCAGGTAACGAAAGTACCCCTGCTGCTGACATTTATTTGAAATCACCGCTCGATACCGGAACCGCATCGGGTGAATATTTCACGCTGAAACCAGATGCCGAAATGGCCATTGATCAGCGTCCGGATGACGCCGGATCGCTGGTCTTTGAAACCGCACCGCTTGAGGCCGAGATTGACCTTCTGGGACATCCGGTTTTGCGCGTTGATGTTGAATGCGATGCAGACTGGTCGAACCTGTGCGCACGTCTGGTCGATGTGCATCCTGATGGTACATCAACCCGTGTGTCGTTCGGGGTTCTGAACCTTGCCCATCGCGATCTTGAAACCAATTATAACGATCCCAAACCGATGCCGCGCGGCAAGAAGGTGACCATTACGCTGGTTCTTGATGCCTGCGGCTATCGCTTCAACGCCGGGCATCGCATCCGTCTTGCGCTTTCAACATCCTATTGGCCAATGATCCTGCCAGCACCCTTTGACGCGGGCCTAACTGTATCACCATCTTCTATTGCTTTTGATCTGCCGCTGCTCGGCGCGCACGAGAAGATTGAGGTGAAGGAACCGGACAATCCCGATCCGCTGCCGAAATATATCGAACACAAACCGGGCCGGACGGAACGCAGTGTTCAACGCAATCTGACGCAGAACGAAACCCGTTATCGCATCTATGAAGATACCGGTCTTTTTGAGCACCCTGACTCACGCCTGTCGACGCGCGAAGTACGCAGCGAAACCTGGACGATCAATCCGCTTGACCCAACCTCGGTTAAGGGCGAAGCCGCCTGGACCTGCGATCTGGAACGCGATGACTGGTCAGTGCGGACCGACTGTCACGCAGAACTGACATGTGACCGCGACAATTGGTATGTGTCCGCCTGGGTGATTGGCTATGAGGGCAGTGAACAGGTCTTTGAAAAGACTTGGGAAAAAGCTATTCCCCGCAACTTCATGTAACCATCTTTACGAAAAAAGGGCCGGTTATCCGGCCCTTTTTGCTATTTCTAAGCAACCATAGCGGCAATGGCATCGCACAGATGCCCGAACGCGGTTTTCGCCCCTGGGCTCATATGCCCGGCACGCAGCCAGCCGTGGATCATTTGGGGTTCTTCACGGTATTGAACGGAAATGCCCGCACGGGCAAGACGGGCGGTATATTCGCGGCCATCATCGCGCAGCGGATCAAAATAGGCCGCCGTGATAAAGGTTGGTGGCAAGCCCCGCAGGTCATCAACCGACAGCGCATGGGCAAACGGATCATCCATCGGTGCCTTCAGCACATCACGATAGTAAATCACGTCGTCGGTACTGAGCCCCGGCGCATTTGCCATCTGCCCATAGCTTGGCCAGTTCAAGTCACCGCCAAGGGCCGGATAGATCAATGCCTGCCCCAACACGCGATCGCCAAAACCTTCTTCGCGAGCCCGAACGGCAATGCCTGCGGCCAGCATGCCACCGGCACTGTCGCCCACCAGAACAATCTTCTTGCCGGACGCCAGGATGCTTTGGGTCACGCGATGGCAGTCTTCATGCTGAGCGGGCCAGATATGTTCCGGCGCAAGACGGTAATCAATCGCGATTAGTTCGGCCTTTGCTGCCTCGGCGATTTCGGCGCAAATCGCATCATGGCTGTCGCGCGACCCGACGACAAAACCACCGCCATGCATGTAGACAATCTTGTGGTGAGAGGTGCAGTCGGCAGGGCGATAATGGCGCACCGGAACATCGGCAATCACATCGTCTTCGACCTGCATGCCGTCCGGATGTGGAAAAGCGAATTCGGCGCATAACGCATCATACCAACTGCGCTGCTGATCAATTGATGCCGCCACCGCGTCGGGGGGATAGAACCCGTCGCATTTGGCGATAAAGGCACGAATGCCTTCTTCCTCTGGCATCGGGTCATAGGTCACTTCGGGGGAAACCTGATCGGAATTGGCCATCAACGGATCCTTGGTCAAAGACGTGATCGGCTAGCCTAACGCGGAAGCCCCCGCAGTTAAAGACTGCAGGGGCATCACACAGCGTTATTGTGAACTGGTTCCACGCAAAACGGATCGCGCGTCTAGACTAACCGATTGCACGACCAAGCTGATCTGGCTTGGGCAGGCTTGCATGACGTTTTGCCATTTCGGCCAAATTGGTTGCCACCACGCCACCAGGCTCGGATGTGCGGCGGGTTTTAAGGTCGACATGCAGCAACAGGGTTTCGACGGTTGCGGCAACAGCCCCGTCATCATTGATCAGACGATGGAACAGATGAAGCTTCTTGCCTTCGCCCTTGATCAGTTGGGTGGTCACACGGATATGGTCGCCTGCACTGATTTCCTGCAAATAGCAGACATGGGTTTCAACCGTGAAATAGCTGCCGCCACTGGCAATATAATTTGCATCCGCCCCGACCATTTCCATGAAACGGTCGCTTGCCTGTGAACTGACCTCAACATAATGGGCTTCGTTCATGTGCCCGTTATAATCCGTCCAGCTTTGCGGAATCTGGCGATCACCGGTCACCGGAAGATCGTTGATCGGCATCGGTTCGGGAAGCGACGCTTCGTGATCATTGATCGTGCCACCAGCACCACTCCCCGATTTCTTGAGCGCGCGCATCATGCCGACAAGATTATCATCGCGCAGGCGTTCAAGGTCACGGATGCTCATATGACCGGACTGATCATCTGATTGCTGCGCAATACGGGCTGTCAGTTCCGGGGTCAGTTCCGGCACATCCATCAGCTTCGTCCAAGGCCATTTAAGTGCCGGTCCGAACTGCCCGATGAAATGTTCCATCCCGGCCTCGCCCCCCGCAATGCGATAGGTCTCAAACAAGCCCATCTGCGCCCAGCGCAGGCCAAAGCCATACCGGATGGCGTCATCAATTTCCTCGGTCGTGGCGACCTCGTCATGAACAAGCCACAGCCCTTCGCGCCAAACCGCTTCAAGCAACCGGTCGGCAATATGGGCGTCAATTTCCTTGCGCACGACAAGTGGCTTCAGCCCGACAGACCGCAACACGTCACAGCCACCTTCAATCGTTGCTGCGTCGGTCGCCGCCGATGGCACGACCTCGATCAATGGCAGCAGATAAACCGGGTTGAATGGATGGGCGACGACGATCTGTTCAGGTTTGATTGAACCTTGCTGCAACTCGCTTGGCTTGAAGCCCGACGTCGAAGATCCAATCAGGCAGTCCGACGGGGCATGGGCCTGAATTTGGGCAAGGATCTTGTGCTTAAGCGCAAGTTGCTCCGGCACGCTTTCCTGAATCCACTGCGCCCCGGCCACCGCCCTTGCCATATCGTCATGGAAGGTCAGTTTGCCTTCGTCTGGCAGGGAGCGATCATAAAGTGCAGGCAAACTTCTGCGTGCGTTTGCCAGAACTTCGTTGATCTTGCGTTCTGCCTGCGGATCCGGATCGAAAACCGCCACATCCCAGCCATTTAGCAAAAACCGCGCGGCCCAGCCGCCACCAATGACACCACCGCCAATGATGGCAGCTTTTTTGTTTGAGCTCGTGGACATTAGCGTGGCTCCCGCTTGGTCAGGCCAAGCTTCTTGCGAACAGCATCCGGGCCAATCACGGTGGCACCCATGCCTTCGATAATGCCAACCGCGCGCTCAACCAGCTGGGCGTTGGTGGCAAGCACCCCTTTGGACAAATAGATATTGTCTTCCAGACCTACCCGCACATTGCCCCCGGCCAGAACCGATGCGGCAACATAGGGCATCTGATCGCGACCGATGGAAAAGGCCGACCAATTCCAATTAGACGGCACGTTATTCACCATCGCCATAAAGGTATTAAGATCATTTGGCGCGCCCCAAGGAATACCCATGCAAAGCTGCACCAGCGCCGGGCTTTCAAGAATGCCTTCGGACACCAGTTGCTTGGCAAACCACAGATGGCCGGTATCAAATGCCTCGATCTCGGGTTTAACGCCAAGGTCGGTCATCATCTGCCCCATCGCACGCAGCATGCCCGGCGTGTTGGTCATGACATAATCGGCCTCGGCGAAGTTCATGGTGCCGCAATCAAGGGTGCAAATCTCGGGCAGGCAATCGGCGATATGCGCCATGCGCTCGGACGCCCCGATCATGTCGGTTGCAGCTTCATTGACCGGAAGCGGTGCCTCGGTAGAGCCAAAGACGATATCGCCGCCCATGCCGGCGGTCAGGTTCAGGACAACATCGACATCGGCTGCCCGCACCCGTTCGGTCAGCTCGCGATAATATTTCAAATCACGTGACGGTGCCCCGGTTTCGGGATCACGCACATGGCAATGCACCACGGCCGCCCCGGCCTTGGCCGCGTCAATCGTACTATTGGCGATCTGTTCAGGCGATCTTGGCACGTGCGGGGATTTGTCTTGGGTTCCGCCCGAACCGGTTACGGCGGCGGTAATGAAGACTTCCTTGTTCATCGAAAGCGGCATGATGGCCTCACTGTTTTTTGCAATCATTCTCTGCCATCAGGATATCTCGATTGCCGATATTGATTTTACATATTCCGTCATTTACTTTTCTGATCATGCCAAGCACGCATCACCGATTTGTCTTTGTCCTGTTTGACGGATTTTCCAATCTGGTTCTGGCCAGTGCGCTGGAACCGTTACGCGCGGCCGCAGGTCTGCCGGGCGGGCCGGAGATCAGCTGGGATATCTGCACAATCGACGGATCCCCGGCGACAAGTTCCAGTGATCTTGTCATCACACCAAAGGCAGCCCTCAATGCCATCCCTGACCCGACACATATCGATTATCTTGTGGTGATTTCGGGTTATGACATGCGCCATCATTTATCGTCACGCACCCGGGCACGATTGCAAAATGCTGCGCAACATGCGCGCACGGTGATTGGTGTCGATACCGCCGCCTGGTTGCTGGCGTCGTGCAATATGTTGGCGGGCAAATCGGCAACCATCCATTGGCAGGAACTTGATCAGTTCCGTGAACAGTTCCCCGATGTCACCGTATTGACGGATCGCTTTGTTGAAGATGGTAAAATGATCACATCCGGGGGGGCTGCAACCGTCATGGAAATGATGCTGCACATCCTCGCGCGGCAATATGGGCCAGCGGTTGCCTTTGATGTCAGCAATCTGTTTGTCTATGATGTCCGCCATCAGCGGCACGGCGACCCCAGTATATCTGGACGCGGCGCAGACCGGTTGCGTGGTCCTGGCGCGGATCATGTCCGACGTGCGGTTGCCGAAATGATCGCCCATATCGAAACGCCGGTTGCACTGAAATCCATTGCGACCCACGCCGGGTGTTCGCTGCGCAGTCTGGATCGCGCCTTTCAGGACAATTTGCAGATGGCACCGGGTAAATATTATCAAATGCTGCGTCTTGGCCGGGCCCGTGATCTGGCCCGCTCAACCGACATGAAGCTTGCCGACATCGCCCTTCAGACCGGGTTCAAAAGCCACGCGGCACTCAGCCGGGCCTATGCGCAGGCCTTTGGTACGACATTGCGCGCGATGCGCAGCAAACGTCGACCTGCTGCCGCCGTAGGCACATAACAGACCATGTTACAGCCGGATTGACTCAATACTGCCCTTCAAAAGCCGCGCACTTTTTTCAAGGCCGTCACGCTCTGCACTGACAAGTTCAGGCATCAGATCGGTCTCAATGCCTTGCCCCCCGACCACGCGGGGAATGGACAGGGCAACATCCTTGACCCCGACGATTTCGGGGGTCACGCACGATACGGTCAGAACGTCATGCTGATCCTGAGCAATCGCCTTGATGATCCGCGCCAACCCGGCCCCGATCCCGTAATAGGTCGCCCCTTTGCCCTTGATGATTTTATAGGCCGCATTGCGCACGCCATCATCAATGGTGGCACACACATGCTCTGTAATCGGGGAACCGACCTGGGCGGCAATATCGGCCAGTGAAAGCGATCCCACCTTGGCGTTCGACCAGGCCAAGACTTCGCTGTCGCCATGTTCGCCAAGGACATAGGCATGAACCGACTGCGGCGAAATACCTAGATGACGTCCCAAAAGACTGCGGAAACGGGCCGTATCAAGGATCGTCCCCGAACCGATCACGCGGTTGGCAGGTAGCCCGGAAATCCGTTGGGTGATCTGCGTCATGATATCGACCGGGTTCGACGCAATCAGGAGAATTGCGTCAGGCGCCACCGCAAGAACATTGCCGACCACGTCCTTGAAAACGGCGGCGTTTCTTTCCAGCAAAGCCAGCCTGCTTTCACCGGGTTTCTGACTGACCCCGGCGGCAAGAATAATCACCGATGCCCCGGCAAGACCGACATAGTCGGCCGCCTCGACAATTGTCGAGGATAGGAACGGCACTGCGTGCGCAATGTCTTCGGCTTGGGCGACGGCCAGATCGTGGTTCTGATCGACCAGAACCACCGAACTTGCGAGTCCCATGACGGCAAGCGCATAGCCCGCCGAACTACCAACCATTCCGGCCCCGACAATGCCGACTTTCATCACCCGAATCCCCAATTTTCACGGTCTATTGTCATGATGATGCCATTGCGGTCGATTGGCGTCAAAAAAAGCGAGGAAAACTGCTGTTGCACATTGAAATTTCTCCAGACAAAGGCCACCTAGCCGGTATCGTGTGCCCGACAATGATAACTGCGTCGCAAAACTACTGCCCAATTGACTTATGCTTTCTCCCTTAGCGACCTCATTTAGAAATAGATTTTCTGATCGCTCACTCTTTATCGTGGGCGTGCCAAAGAGCAGGTTACCTGCCGGCGGAGTAGAGGGAGACTTTGGGTGCAACTGACGGCCCGCAAACAGGCACGTACATTGTACGTGAAACCATGTTCGTATCCGCTTTTGGGTGCGAATACCAATCGTGCCAACCACCATGGTGTTGCGGCAAACGGTTTCCTGCGTTCGGCACCATTACATTTCGTGCGGACGCAAAACTGTCAGTTACCTTGGCTATACCAACTTTCTCGCGCGCAGATAGCCACTGAAGACGTCCAGGAAATAAGCCCGAGGCCGGAAACAACCGGTTTCAATTGTCTGTACACCGACGAATGTGATCGGTGATATGCTTACGCCCTGATGCAAACGGCTAGCCATGCACAGGATTCCATCCAGATACCATTGAGAGAAGCCGAGGTATCCGACCATGCATTCTTCTGACATTCAAAAACTCGTCGCCCGCCGCCAGACATTCAAAAGCCTTGAAGCGCCGTTCTACAGCGATCAGGACATTCTGGATCTGGATATGGAAGTGATCTTTGGCCAGCACTGGATCTTTGTTGGCGTAGAGCCGGAACTGCCGGAGCCGGGCGATTGCATCACGGTCGAGATCGGCGGGGCGTCGATCCTGATCCTGCGTGGCGACGATATGGGCATTCGTGCCTTCCATAACGTTTGCCGTCACCGTGGTGCGAAACTGATCGACGAACGCCAGACCACGATTGGCAATATCGTCTGCCGTTATCATGGCTGGACCTACAACGAGGATGGCGATCTTATCCTTGCTGAACACATGGGATCAGGCTTTGACAAATCCTGTCATGGTCTCAAATCGGTTCATGTGCGTTCCATTGCGGGCCTGATCTTTATCTGTCTTGCCAAGGATGCGCCGACCGATATCGAAGAAATGGCCAAGGTCATGGAACCCTATCTTGCACCGCATGACCTTGCGAATTGCAAGGTGGCCCACGTTTCCGAACTGATCGAGGAAGGAAACTGGAAGCTGACCATGGAAAACAACCGCGAGTGCTATCACTGCGAAGGCAACCATCCGCAGTTGACCGTGCCGCTGTCAGAATTCGGTTTCGGTTTCTCGCCTGATGAACTTGATCAGCGCCGCTCCGAAGACGTTGCGAAATACACCCAGACCATCGCCAATGACCATGCGCGCTGGGAAGCCTGCGGTCTGCCGTCTGCCGAACAGGATCAATTGTCGAGCGTGACCGGTTTCCGCACCATGCGGCTGCCGCTGATGCGCGAAGGCGAATCACACACCCTTGATACAAAATCGGCATCCAAAAAACTGCTTGGCAATTTCACCGATGCCAAACTTGGCGGGCTCAGCTTCTGGACCCACCCGAACTCCTGGCACCACTTCATGGCTGATCATGTCGTGACCTTCTCTGTCCTGCCGCTGGCACCGAACAAAACGCTGGTTCGGACCACCTGGCTGGTTCACAAGGACGCACATGAGAACGAGGATTACACGCTTGATAACCTCACCCATGTGTGGAACATGACCAATCAGCAGGATGCAGACCTTGTGCGCCTTGCCCAGATTGGCAGCGAACAGCCTGCATACGAACCGGGCCCCTATTCCAAGTTTACCGAACCGCATGTCGAAGCATTCTGTGACTGGTATATCAAGCGTCTGGAAGATCACTTCGCAACGACCAAAGCCGGGATTGCCGCAGAATGACCGACAAGAATACCACCGACAGCAACAAGGGCGATCAAGCCCCGGTCGAAGAAATTCTGACCGAAGTTACCCGGGTCCCGCTTTGGGACCCGGAAAATGACGACGTCCTTGTTTGCCGTCAGGTGCGTCAGGAAACGCACGACGTAAAGACCTTTGTCTTTTCCGCACGTGAACCGCGCGCGTTTCGTTTCTACCCCGGTCAGTTCATGACGTTCGAACTGCCTGTTGATGGCATGATTACCCGGTGTTACACGATCTCGGCTTCGGCAGCGCGTCCATACCGTCTTGAAATTACGGTCAAACGGGTTCCGGGTGGCCCGGGGTCGAACTGGCTGCATGACAACATGCTTCCGGGCAAGGAAATCAACGTTTCCGGTCCGGGCGGCGAATTCACCGCTGATGCCACGGGCGAAGAAAAGCTGTTGTTCATTTCGGCTGGCAGCGGCATCACCCCGATGATGTCGATGACACGCACCGCCTGTGACCTGTCCGAACCAACCGACCTTCATTTCGTTCATGCAGCACGTACGCCGTCTGATCTGATTTTCCGTGACGAGCTCGCCCTGCTGGCAGCACAGAACCCGACCCTGAAGGTGGCACTGACCTGCGACAGCGCGTCTGCAAGCCATCAGTGGACCGGTTATACCGGCCGCCTGAGCTTGCCGATGCTGTCGCTGATGTCGCCTGACTTCAAGGATCGCAAGGTATTTTGCTGTGGTCCCGCTCGCTTCATGGAGGGTGTTCGCCACATGCTCGAAGAAGCAGGCTTCGACATGGGCAAGTACTATGAAGAAAGCTTTGATTTTGGCGCTGAAACCGCGGGCACATTCGAAGAACACGCCTCTGTCGCACCGGAGATCAGCGAACAAACCTTCCGCGTCAGCTTCAGCAAGACCGGCCACGTGGTTGAATGCAGCCCGGGCATGACCATTCTGTCGGCCGCCAAGGAAGCCGGCCTGATGCCGATGTCATCCTGTCAGCGTGGCATTTGCGGCACTTGCAAATCCAAACTGGTGTCCGGTGAAGTCGACATGAACCATGGTGGCGGCATCCGTCAGCGCGAAATTGATCAGGGCAAGATACTGATTTGCTGCTCGACCCCGCTTTCCGATGTCGAGGTCGAGATGTGATATCTCTGCGATCTTAAGCGCACCAATTCAAACGCCCTGCTTACCATCACAGTAAGCAGGGCGTTTTCGTTTCTTATGCGCCGGCATCAAGTTGTGGTGCGTCTTCGACCATCGCACTTGTGGCCAGTGAATCCGGGATCGGGCGGCGCAGGGCCTGTGGCGTACAGCCATAACGACGGCGGAACATCCGACTAAGGTGCGAAGAATCACAAAAACCGCAATCAACCGCAATCTGCGCGACAGACTTGTCGCTTTTCTCGATCAGGTGCTGAGCCAGATCAAGCCGGATATTAAGGAACGCCACCTGGGGCGATGTATCCAGCGCCATTCTGAAATGCCGTTCGATCTGGCGTTTGCTGTTGCCCATGCGCCGCGCAATTTCCTGAACGGAAATCGGCATATCGATATTTTGCTGCATGATCAAAAGTGCGCGCTGCACGATCTGATCCTGCGTTTTCAAATCCAATGGAATGCCCGGCTGGGGCTTTTCCGCCTGAAGCGCATCATCAATGATCATGATATGCAGGCTTTTGTTCGCCTGCGCCCGCCCGACATGCTTATCCACCAAATAGGCCGCCAGATGCGCGGAGCTAACCCCGCCCGAACAGGTCAACCGGTCACGGTCGACCACAAAGATTTGCTCGGTAACCGGGTCAAGCCCTTCGAACTGCTCGACCACTTCGGAATGATGGAACCAACTGACACAGCAACGATACCCGTCAAGAAGCCCGGCCTCATGCAGCATAAAGACCCCAGTGCAAACACCAACAAGTGGCACCCCGGCTTCGGCCGCTTCATGCAGGAATTTCTGATAGGCGGGGCTCAGCTTTTCGGCGTCATCCATCAGCCCGCCAACAACCACGATATAATTGAACCGCCGTGGATCGCCCAAACGTTCCTTGGGCTGAACCGCGATGCCGCTACTTGATGTGATCGGGTCCATCGTGTCCGACAAAACCGTCCATTTACACAGGATCGGACGACTACGATCACCTTCGTCTGCCGCAAGGCGCAAGACATCGACAAAGTTGGCAAAGGCGCACAACGTAAAGCGTTTTGCGAGGATAAAACCGACGGTTAAACGCGGCGCAGTCTGGGCACGTGCTTCAGGCTTCTTGAGCATCGGTTCCTCCGATACAGACAAGGTTACCGGCTTTGTCGTAGCGGTAATCTCACTTTGACGCAAACATTCTATTTTTTGGCGCAAAAAGTCGCCAGATTACTTTTCATGATACCGAAGGGTATGTCGGCTAAGCAAGAGAAACACAGGGTCACGGCAGAATCAACAATCGGATTGCGATCAAGATGCCAAAATCGGCAAACAGTACATTCGCGCCCCGAAACGATCGCCAGAAACCTGTCCAGATTGCCCCGACCCCGGAAACTCGGCATCCAGAATTGCACCACGCTCAATATCGCCTCCGGTAGTGTCGCATCGCGTAACGCTTCCAGTCTTTGAAACTTAAATCGGGTTGCTGCAATACGCACCCACACCGGGCCAAAAGTTTGTTTGATCCGGATTTCGTCAGAGAGGGAAATGATGAAGGTTCTCGTACCGGTCAAACGGGTCGTTGACTACAACGTGAAAATCCGCGTCAAGGCGGATGGTTCCGGTGTCGACTTGGCCAATGTCAAAATGTCGATGAACCCCTTCGACGAGATCGCGGTTGAAGAAGCCATTCGTCTTAAGGAATCCGGCCAGGCTGACGAAATCGTCGCCGTTTCAATTGGTCCGGCACAGGCACAGGAAACCCTGCGCACCGCCCTTGCCATGGGTGCTGATCGCGCCATCCTGGTCACGGTTGATGGTCCGGTTGAGCCGCTTGACGTCGCGAAAATCCTCAAAGGTGTTGTGAACGCCGAGGAACCCGGCCTTGTCATTCTGGGCAAACAGGCGATTGACGACGATGCCAACCAGACCGGACAGATGCTTTCGGCCCTGCTTGGCTGGTCACAGGCAACTTTCGCCTCCAAGCTGGAACTCTCGGCTGATCACGCCAAGGTAACCCGCGAGGTGGATGGCGGTCTTCAGGCCATCAGTGTCAGCCTGCCGGCAATTGTCACCGCCGACCTTCGCCTGAACGAGCCGCGCTATGCGTCGCTTCCCAATATCATGAAGGCAAAGAAAAAGCCGCTCGATAGCAAAACCGCCGCTGACTTTGGCGTTACCGTTGCCCCGCGTCTGCGCCTTATCCGGGTTGAAGAACCCGCAACGCGCAAGGCGGGCATCAAGGTTGCCGATGTTGCCGAACTCACCGACAAACTCAAGAATGAAGCTGGCGTCATCTGACCCAGGCGGAGATTGAAATCATGGCTATTCTTCTTTTTGCCGAACACGATAACGCCACCCTGTCCGAACAGACCGCAAAGGCCCTGAGCGCTGCAACCCAGATCGGCGGCGATATTGATATTCTTGTCGCGGGCTCGGGCATTGGTGCGGTTGCCGATCAGGCATCCAAACTTGCCGGTATTCGAAGCGTAATGGTCGCTGACAACGACGCCCTGGCAAACCATCTTGCCGAAAATGCAGCCGGACTGATCGTTTCACTTGCGGGCGATTACGACACCATCGTTGCTGCTGCAACGGCGAATGGCAAAAACATCCTGCCGCGTGTTGCCGCCCTGCTCGATGTCATGCAGGTGTCTGAGGTCATGGAAGTTGTCGATGCCGATACCTTCAAACGCCCGATCTATGCCGGCAACGCCATCGAAGTGGTGCAAAGCACAGACGCCAAGAAAGTGCTCACCATCCGCACCTCAAGCTTTGGCGCAGCCGAGGCTGGCGAAGGCGCTGTCGAAATCAAGCCGGTTGACGCGGGCAGTGCGAATAGCAGGAAATCTTCCTTCCTTGAAAACATTCTGTCGGAAAATGATCGGCCGGAACTGGGTTCTGCCAAGATTATTGTTTCCGGTGGCCGTGCCCTTGGTTCGGAAGACAAGTTCAAATCCGTTATCACGCCACTGGCAGACAAACTTGGCGCCGCCGTTGGCGCATCGCGTGCGGCTGTCGATGCGGGCTATGCCCCCAACGATCTTCAGGTTGGTCAGACGGGTAAAGTCGTTGCACCCGACCTATATATCGCATGTGGTATTTCCGGCGCGATCCAGCATCTGGCAGGTATGAAGGATTCCAAGATTATCGTTGCCATCAATACCGATGAAGAAGCGCCGATCTTCCAGGTCGCAGATTACGGCATTGTCGGTGATCTGTTTGAAATCCTGCCGCAGCTGGAAAACCAGCTTTAACATTCAACACGAGACATCAAGACGGAACCAAACCAGTGAATGATACCTCTTATATCCTTCGTGTTGCCTGTGATGATCAGCCGGGCATCGTTGCGACAGTTACCTCTGCTCTGGCCACGCGCGGCGCCAATATCGCCGAGTCCAACCAGTTCTGGGACCGCCACACCAACAAGTTCTTCCTGCGTGTTGCGATTATCACACCGGCAGATATCGACAAGGAATCTGTTGCCCTGTCGCTGAACCCGGCGGTGGATCGCTTTAACCTGAAGCTCAAGATTGATGAAGTTGCACGCCGTCCGAGAATCATCATCATGGTTTCGAAATTCGACCATGCGATGCTGCACCTTCTTTACCAAATCAAGGTGGGCTGGCTCGACGCCGAAGTGGCGGCCATCGTTTCGAACCACGAAGATGCCCGCAAGGTCGCCGATCAGGAGGGCATTCCCTTCTACCACTGGCCAGTGAACAAGGAAAACAAGGCTGAACAGGAAGCCAAGCTTGCCGACCTGATCAAGGAAACCAAGTCTGAACTGGTCGTCCTTGCGCGTTACATGCAAGTCCTGACCAACGAGCTTTCCAGCCAGTTCTATGGCATGATCATCAACATTCACCACTCGTTCCTGCCAAGCTTCAAGGGCGCAAAGCCCTATCATCAGGCTTACGAGCGCGGGGTGAAACTGATCGGGGCAACTGCACACTATGTCACGCCGGATCTCGATGAAGGCCCGATCATTGAACAGGAAACCGAACGCGTGAACCACGCCATGTCCGCAGATGATTTCGTCGCGGCTGGTCGCGATATCGAATCCCGGGTTCTCGCCCGCGCCGTCAAATACCATCTTGAAGGCAGGGTGATGCTTAACGATCACCGAACGGTTGTCTTCACTTTGTAGTAAACTTCGCAAAGGGGCCGGCTTTGACCGGTCCCTGACGCGTTTTCGCCATGCCGAGCACTGACAAACATCTCGGAAAGAAGGATTGAGAGAAATGAGCGCATTTCCAAGCAAGGCCAAAGTCGTCATCGTCGGTCTCGGGGGTATTGTTGGTTCCTCGGTGGCGCATCACCTGATCGAAAACGGCTGGGATGACATTGTTGGCATCGACAAATCGGGCATTCCGACCGATATCGGCTCGACCGCCCACGCATCCGACTTCTGCTATGCCACCAGCCATGATCAGCTGACCACCTGGACCACCATGTATTCCATGGATTTCTATGAAAAGATGGGCCATTACGCGCGCATCGGTGGTCTGGAAGTCGCACGTGTCGGTGACCATGAACGCATGGGCGAACTCAAACGCCGCGTTGATTCCGGCAAGGCATTTGGCACCAACGTCAAAATTATCTCGTCCGCTGAAGCCAAGGAAAAATTCCCGCTTCTCGAAGAAGACCAGATCATGGGTGCAATGTGGGACCCGGATGCCGGTCTTGTTATTCCGCGCTCCCAAACCGTTGCTGGCAAACTGATCGATCAGGGCGTTGCATCTGGCAAGCTCAAGATATTTTCCAACACCTCGGCCCTTGAACTGATCACCGAAGATGGCCGCATCAAGGGTGTGGTCACCGAACGCGGTACGATCCATGCCGACTATGTTGTTGTCTGTGCCGGTCTCTGGGGCCGTCTGATTGCTGAAATGGCCGGCGAAGACCTTCCCGTCATGCCGGTTGACCATCCGCTGACCTTCTTCGGGCCGTACAACCAGTTCGAAGGTACCGGTGTTGAAATCGGTTATCCGCTTCTGCGTGACCAGGGCAACTCGGCCTATATGCGCGACACCGGCGACCCCAAAAGCACTGAGGGTGGCCAGATCGAATGGGGCTACTATTACGAGGAAAACCCGCGTCTGGTCCATCCGCGCGACATCCTTGAAAAGGATCAGGCACGCCTGTCCCCGTCGCAGCGCGACCTTGAACTCGAAGACGTCATGGAACCGCTTGAACGCGCCATGGAACTGACACCGATCCTGACCGAGCTTGGCTTTAACGAAAGCCACTCGTTCAACGGCCTGTTGCAGTCCTCGGCCGACGGTGGCCCATCGATGGGTGAAAGCCAGAACCTGCGCGGCCTTTGGTACGCAGTAGGCATCTGGATTAAAGACGGGCCCGGCATGGGCAAACTGATTGCTGACTGGATGACCCATGGCCGCACGCATATCGACCACGCCTCGGTCGATTTCTCGCGCTTTAACAAGTTCCAGCTGAACGAACAGTATATCCACGACCGTTGCTACGAAACGGCGAAAAAGATCTACAACCCGCCGGTCCACCCGCGCGAGCCGTTCGCCAATGCGCGCGGCATCCGTCGTTCACCGTTCTACGAACGCGAAGTGGAACTTGGCGGTTACTTCATGGAACTGGGCGGCTGGGAACGTGCACATGGCTATGCCGCCAACGAGCACCTTCTTGAAAAATACGCCGACCGCGTTCCGGTCCGTGAACATGAATGGGACAACCGCCACTTCTGGCGTGTGTCCAACGCAGAACAGCTGGCAATGAGTGACGATTGCGGCATCATCAACCTGTCGCACTTCCACATGACCGACATTTCCGGCCCCGACCACGTCGAACTGATGGAATGGCTCTGTGCTGCGAAGATCGGTGGGGATGCCAACATCGGCAAGGGTATCTATACCCACATGCTTGATGACGAAGGCATGGTGCGTGCCGACTTCACCGTCTTCCGCATGGAGGACCGCTGCCGTCTGGTAAACGGTGCTGATGCCGGCCCGCGTGACCTGACCTATATGCGCCGCACCGCCCAGGACAAAGGTTGGGATGTCACCATCACCGATGTGACCGAAGATTTCACCACCATCGGCATCTGGGGCCCGAACGCGCGTGAAAACCTTAAAAAGGTTGTCGAAGACCCCGAGGCGCTCAATGTGGAAAACTTCCCGTTTGCCGCCATCCGTCAGATCAAGATTGCCGGCAAGACTGTCTCGGCCTTCCGCATTTCCTATGTCGGTGAACAGGGCTGGGAACTTCACATGCGTTATGAAGACGGCCTGGCTGTCTGGGATGCGTTGCGCGGCATTGGCGTTCTGGCAGTGGGCGTTGAAACCTATGCCAACTCACGCCGTCTGGAAAAGTCACTGCGCCTGCAGAACGCAGATTTGCACACCCAGTACAACCTGCTGGAAGCCGATCTGGCCCGCCCGAAGGTCAAGGAAGCCGACTTCCGCGGTAAGGCAAAGCACGTTGAATATCGCGAACGCGATCATCAACCGGCCATGCTCTGCACGCTGATCATGACCGATAATGTCGATGCCAATGGTGTTGCCCGTTATCCGGTCGGACGTCTGCCGGTGATGGATCCGGAAACTGGCAAAACCCTGATTGATGAGTTGGGCCGTCGTTCCTACACCACCTCGATCGCCTTTGGCCCAAGTGTTGGCAAAAACATCGCCCTTGCCTACCTGCCATGGGATTACTGCCAGGAAGGTCGCAAACTGATCGTATCTTATATGGACGAGATCTATCCGGTCGAAGTATATGGCATCGGCTACAAACCGATCTATGATCCGGAAAACCTCAAGCCACGCAGCTAATTTCCCACAAATGCGTAGACTCAAAGGGCGGGGATTTCCCCGCCCTATTGATAACAACCTCTCTCTGGATGTCACACCGGCCCCCATCGGGCCAACACTCTTTGGCAGTTGCCGGAGTGACCAATATCAGTGGGATCAGATCACTGATTAAATATGCAGCCTCCATCAGCAACGCGGATACTTTTTCGACATCGGCTTTATAACGAACCTATTAGTGTGATTCATCTTAAGGTGGAAAATGGATTGCAGTAGCTCTAATTCATACCAGCTTTGCCAGCACCATCCGTCGAATCAAAGCAGGGGCTAAGTGGAACCGGAAGAACTTCTTTTTGTTTTCCGTTACTCCGAGAAAAATTCGATATAGAAAAAGAAAAAAAATAAACTAAGAAACACGGCGTATGTTTAAAAATTGGGAGATTCGAGAAAAAATTTTATATAATAAGAACATAAATATAGAAGAACCAATTTCAAGATTTTTTATTGATTCTATTATTTCAATATTTTGCCTTACAATAGAACCGACACCCCCATCTGACACGCCTCCATTCTTCATTCTAACAAGCACCTCAGGTATATATTCTACCTTTGCTTTATGCTTGAATATAAATCTAAACATTAAATCAGCATCTGCAGCAATCTTATAACCGGTATTAAATCTTCCAAAATTATCGTACATATCCTTGGTGGAAAAGAAGGCTGGGTGGGGCGGATACCATCCTATCAATCGCAGACGCGAGCTAAATTCTCCGGATTTCCAGTACCTGGTTACCTGCTGTGTATTGTCTTTGTTGACACAAACTATATCGCCATAACAGCAATCTATTTTTTCACTCTTGAATTTATCAATAACTTTAAACAGCACAAAACTGTCCGAATACGTGTCATCAGAATTCAGCAATCCTACTACGTGACCTTTAGCCATCAGGATTCCTTTATTCATAGCATCGTAGATGCCTTCATCGGCCTCGGAGACCACGCTGGTGATTCTGTCTCGATACTTATCGATTACCCCCAAAGTTCCGTCTGTCGACCCTCCGTCAATCACTATATACTCAAGATCAACGCCTTGTTGAGAAATAACGGATTTTATGGTTTCCTCTATCGTCCCAACAGAGTTATACGAAACTGTAATAATTGATATCTTCATAGCTAAAACTTCATTAAAGATTCACCGCATCAAAAATTGGCAGCCGTAAGTAGATCAACACTCATTTTCTAACATTTTTTTTACGATACCGTCCAAGTCGATAGTCGATTTCCAACCCAGAACATTGAACGCCTTCTCTGGGTTTGCACGACTTACCCTAATGTCTGATGGACGCTTAAATCCATCACTCAGCTTCACATGGTCTTTCCAATTAAGGCCAAGATGATCAAATGCAAGCTCCACAAACTCCTGTATCGAATTAGAGACGCCTGTCCCGATTACAAAGTCGTCTGGCTGCTGCTGCTGCAACATTAACCACATTGCTTCCACGTATTCTGGTGCCCAGCCCCAATCACGCTCAACCGACAAGTCACCAAGAGATATTGACTCTATCTTTCCCTTTTTAACATCAAGGGCACCCTTGATAATTTTTTTTGTTACAAACCGCTCAGGACGGAGACTTGACTCATGGTTAAACAGTATTCCCGAGCACGCAAAAAGGTCGTATGCTTCTCGGTAACTACTTACCTCCCAAAATGCAGTAGCTTTTGCGACAGCATAGGGACTCCTTGGTCTAAACGGGGAGCTCTCCGAGCTCCCTCCAGTTTCAGCTTCACCAAAACATTCCGAAGATGATGCGTTGTAAAATCTGCATTTTGAACCAAGAAACCTTATAGCCTCCAGCATGTTCAGAGTTCCCATCGCAACACTTTCCAAAGTCTCGACAGGCTGCTCAAATGAAAGACCGACAGAACTCTGTCCGGCAAGGTTGTATATTTCGTCGGGTTCAACAATCTCAATGGTCTGAAGAACACTTCTAAAATCAACCGGACTCATTGAGTGAAGATGAACATGCTCTTTGATTTTCAGTTTAGATAAATTTACAAAAGAGCTAACAGTAGCATCACGCGAAGTTCCATGAACTTCATAACCCTTGTTTAATAATAGCCGAGATAAATATGAGCCATCCTGACCTGATACACCAAAAATTAAAGCACGCTTCATATCACCTCATTCATATTAACCGGCTTCTTTCCTGCAGAAGCCGTGACATTCAAGACAACTTAATTACCGATCAATATTGACATAAAATCTTTGCCGCCAACTGGGGAGATTGTCACACATTGAGTGCGCTGAATAAACCAAAAATTATTGATAATGCTATTGAAAAAAATCAACATTTGATGCACTTTGCTCGGGAATTGGTAACGACATTATATTGCCGCCCGTCATTGGGCGGTCATTAATTTAGTGAAGTGTTCTCGTCTCCCCTGATCCTTCGGATTAGTAGAAACTTTTTTGCTAGATAAGTACTTGAACAAATGACAAGCTAGATTGTGTTGGTTAACATTATAACGCGAGTGCTACAGCGTTTATTATCGGAAGCATCTGCAATGCTCCCTAAGAACGCTTCGGCCAATTCCGGAGAATGCGCAGAGCAAGCCCGATTGCTTCACCAGGCAAAGATTACCACAAAAGCAGGACTAGAACTTTAACCTTTGGCGGTTACTTAAGAGCCTCCTGATTTTAATTCCACATTGCATAAACAAGAACAGGAAGGATTGTTCGTTGGGCGACTTAATTGGCAGTGCAGTAGAAGGCACCCTTTATTTTATTCCTAAGGAAGAGTTTAATCGAGCACTTAATATTAGTCCTGATTTAAGTATTCGGACCTCCCTGTTTGCAAACATGTGCCGTCTCAACACATTGTATATGATCGCCCGAGCAGGTTCTGGTCACATAGGCTCAAGCTTTTCATCCTTAGATATCATTTCGTGGCTATATCTTAACGAGATGACATTACGGAGGAAAAGAGGCGACAATGGGGATATATTCTTCTCCTCTAAAGGCCACGATGCTCCAGGCTTGTATTCACTGCTAATCGGGCTAGGGGAACTTGACTTTGAACTTATTCATAGCCTTCGGCGCAAAAACGGGTTGCCTGGTCATCCTGATATACGTACTCCCAACATGATTACTAACACCGGTTCGCTGGGTATGGGCATTTCCAAGGCCAAGGGGATGATATTTGCTAATCGGATGAATGGTGTTTCCGGCCGCGCTTTTGTAATGACTGGGGATGGAGAACTACAAGAGGGACAGATTTGGGAGTCCCTTGTGTCAGCTGCGAATGACAAAACCAGCGAGTTGCATGTTATTGTTGATCACAACAAATTACAATCAGATAAGCTACTTACACAAACCAGTGACCTTGGAGACCTAGAGTCCAAGTTTGCCTCCTTTGGCTGGCATGTTTCGCGTGTTGACGGCCACGATTTCCGCTCATTTTCAACCGCACTGGAAAAAGCTAGGGATATAACAGATCAACCAAAGGTTTTCATTGCTGATACCATAAAAGGTAAAGGCATTTCTTTCATGGAACACACTGCAATGGAATCAGACGCAGAAATGTATCGTTTCCATTCAGGCGCTCCCGGAGGGAGCGACTATACACGCGGAGCCCAAGAACTTCTTGATACCATTAATGAACAGCTCGATTCCCTAGGGGCCAACGGTATCGAAGTTCTGACTTACGAGCAACCCGCCGCTATCAGTAGCAGCACAAATACTCAGAAGCTCATTCCCGCCTACAGTAATGCACTGCTAAAGCAAGCCGAGCAGAACTCCAAAATAGTTGCGTTGGATGCAGACCTTATCTTGGATACCGGTCTGATGCCGTTTAAAGACAGGTTCCCCGACAGATTCATTGAATGCGGTATTGCAGAAATGGATATGGTTTCTCAAGCAGGCGGACTAGCCCTAAATGGTGCCCTGCCGATTTGCCATTCCTTTTCATGCTTTCTTTCAACCCGCCCAAATGAACAAATTTACAACAACGCTACCGAAAAAACCAAAGTTGTTTATGTAGGCTCTCTATCCGGCGTCCTTCCAGGAGGCCCCGGGCACTCACATCAGTCAGTACGCGATATCTCTGCTCTTGGCGGGGTACCCGGTCTAGTAATGATTGAACCCTGCAATGAGATAGAAGTTGAAATGGCGGTTGATTACTGTGTCAATAAGAATCAGGACAGTTCCTTCCTGAGGCTTGTTTCCATCCCCTGCGAAATACCGTTTGAACTACCGGCAGATTATTCCCTCAACGAAGGGCAGGGTGTGTCTCTGACTAATGGGACCGATGCGGCAATAATCTCGTACGGGCCAGTTATGCTGTCACAGGCCGTAATTGCTGCCAAATTGCTAGAAACGGAAGGTATAAGTCTGAAGGTAATCAACCTACCTTGGCTCAATCGCATCGACGGCGACTGGCTTCTGCACGAATTAGGGCCGATAAATCATGTCATCACACTTGATAACCACTATATTTCTGGTGGGCAAGGGGAACGGGTTCTCGCGCAGCTTGCAATCGCTAGTACAGACAGAAAACTGTCTTGCCATCAGCTTGGAATAGAAGATGTACCCTCATTTGGAACAAACGATGAGGTTCTGGAATCCCACGGCCTGAATGCTAAGACAATTGCCGCTAGGATCAAAGATATTCTCTCCTGAGATAATGACAGAAGACAATCAACAATGATCGCTTGGCGGAAACTCAATAGAATGAAGAACAGCACCTATATGCGTTCACTGCGTATTGCATATCGCGTACTGCGTGCAAGCACCCGAGGTTATCCGCGCTGGAATGATTTCATTGAGAATACGCCAGATGACTGGCCGCCCGAACCCTCTATAGAGGGTTCGGGGAAAAACATTTTGATGGCAACCAGCGTCGGTTCACACTTGGCAGTGAATGCAGTTGACAGCTGCATCGCCGCAGCTCTCACGTTGCGCGGCAACAACGTCCACGCACTGCTTTGCGACAGAGATCTTCCCGCCTGCCTTGCTTGTGAAGCCGGCTGGTACTCCAACGATGGTGAATTTGCACAGCGCGGGCCGAGCAAATCTGTGTGTATTGGTTGCTTTAAGCCCTCTGCACGAATGTTCGATACACTCGGCATTCCAGTGCGTAGCTATGGTCAAATGCTCAACGAGAAAGACCGTAAGGACGCAACATCTATAGCAGAATCCTTGCCGTTTGATTGTATATCATCGTTCAAGGACGACGGCATAGCATTAGGCGAGCATGCAATGGCGGGGGCTCTCCGCTATTTTGCAAAAGGCTCACTTGAAGATGAGCCACATGCAGAAGCCATTTTACGTCGCTATTTTGAAGCAGCAATACTAACCCTGAGAGCCACGAAGAAGATTTTAAGCGACCTAAATATTGACGTGGTCGTAGCGCATCATGGAATATATGTCCCGCAGGGTATTATCGCCGAAACGGCGCGATCTATGGGCGTGCGGGTTGTCACTTGGAACCCGGCATATCGCAAGAAATGTTTTATTTTTAGCCACGACACCACATACCATCATACCATGATGGATGAACCGGTATCGCTCTGGGAAGGGGTACACTTGACCCCCGAGTTACTTGAGAAAACCCGATCTTACCTAGCCGGCCGAGCTATCGGAAAAGACGACTGGATATGGTTTCATGACCGACCTGAATTTTCCGGTGGGCAGGCACTTCGCGAGCTTGGGGTTAAATCTGAATTACCCGTGATTGGGTTGCTTACAAATGTGATATGGGACGCACAGCTGCACTACCGCCCAAATGCCTTCCCAACAATGACCAATTGGTTGCTAGATAGCATAGAGTATTTTGCCAATAGGCCGGAAATGCAGCTGGTTATCCGAGTACACCCTGCCGAGCGAACAGGGGCAATCAAATCACGTGAGACGGTCGAGGAAATTATCACAAGAGCATTCCCGAAGTTGCCCGACAACGTATTTGTAATAGGCTCAGCAAACCCGGTTAGCACATATGCAATTATTCCCCATTTCAATGCCGCACTGATTTATGGAACGAAGACCGGCATTGAAATAACATGCATGGGAAAACCAGTTATTGTAGCGGGGGAAGCGTGGATACGCGGGAAACAGTTAACAAAGGATGCCAGCTCGCCAGAGGAATATTTTGAATTCCTGAACGAGCTGCCCTACTCCGGCGAGCTTGACAAAGATACTATTCACCGCGGCTTTAAGTACGCTTTTCATTTCTTTTTCAGGCGTATGATTCCGCTTGATTTTATGGAGCCCCTCTCCGGCTGGCCCCCCTACAGAGTGAACCTATCGTCGATGGACGACCTGCGGCCAGGAAGGTACAAGGGCCTGGATGTTATATGCGAAGGCATAGAGAGCGGAGCCCAGTTTATATATCCAGCGGAAGCCGAATAATATCCACTGGGCTACGTTACCTACTGTAAATGATACAGAGATTCCGGAATGAGGGGATTGTTTTTCCTGTATGCTGATTCCAATGTCTCTGGCATTTTGTGCAATTCATGATCAAACACATCAATGCCATCGACATACACCAACAGGCAAGTCGACCTAATCCGGAACAGCGGGCAATCTTGTGTCAGCTCCTTGAAGTACCTCACCAATCCATCCGATTTCGGAGCATAGTCGTGCCACATTATAATTCCACCTGGCTTCAAAAGCTCAAAGGCTTTCTCAGTGTCGTTTTTCACCAAGTCGTAAGTGTGTCCCGCATCGACGAAAATAAAGTCATATTTCTTGCTATGAGGGGCAGTATCAAATGACTGCGAGTCCACTTCTATTCTTGTAACTCTTTTCTCTTCTTCGGTCCCTTTGAGGAGTACACCAATGTAGGGTGCGTAGTTTGGATCATCCTTGGCCGGTAAGTTCAATGTCACAACCTCAGCTTCAGGGTTGTTGTGAGCAAATGCAAAAGTGGTCCGGCCCATATAGGTGCCGAACTCAAAGATCTTTTTCGCCCCTGTATGCTTGGCTACTGATGCGACATAGAGCATGTCGGCCTTATTCGGATGTCCAGACAACTCATTTATGACCCCAATCGGGACCGACGTCTTTTCGATACCAGCGAACAGTTCAGCCAAATAGACTTCCCTGATTTTGCTTTGTTCCAAATTTCTAGTGAACTCCAGCATTTTACGCTGTCGATCCAGTTGTTGGGTGGCGTAAACTGGCATTTCGCTGTTTGTCTCATTTTCTGCTGGTACGAGCCTCGCATGAATGAGCGTATCAGTCAGATATCTCATCTCCTTCGCAAGAAAGAGCGAGTCTCGCGCGGAGAAACCACGGGATTCCGAGAACACGTTTTCATCAAGCTTTCGGAGGGCGGCATTGTTATACGATATAAACCAGCGCTTGATGGCCGCCAGCTGAATTAAAAACAAAGCAGCGGAGCCAAAGGCAACTGCAGCCACCTGCTTATCGAATACGCCAGAATACACTGACGCGACCCCACCTAAGGCGAGAAACAGAAGTATTGTCGCCAACCCCTTTTTGCTTATAATGCGCATGGTCATTATTTTAATATCCTTGTTAGCCTGTGGTAGTAATACAGTAATAAAGTACTGTTTTAAAATGAAGAGAATATAGGAAAAGCAAATTAGCGGAATCTCATACCTCTGACTCCGGCAAATCTTTAACGATTTCGCTGTTATTTTAACAAAAGATCTAATCTGGTTAAACGGAGTTAAAATCCGGGAAAACTCACTAATATATTTTTCTGCGTTCTTTTCTTGATGAGTCCGTTCAAGTAAAACTTCGTCAAGGTACGCAAATTTTGTTATCATTGAGAGAAAAATAATGTACTGACGATCCCCTCCGAGAACATCAGGAAAATCATCAATTGATTCCGCTAGAATCTCACGCCTGAACAAGCCGTATATAAACAGATTGTACTTCGCTCCCAGTGCCATTTTCGATGACAGCGAGTAGGGACTTAAGTTTGCTGGATCGAGGTCCCCGTCAAAGCGGACATGGTTGATCAGTTTCCTATGCGGGTTAACCAATCGCACTGCACACATTGCTACTCCGCATTCCGGGTCCGCTTGCAATATAGGAAGCAGCCTAACAACAAAATTTTCGTCCCAGCAATCATCTGCTGCGGCCCACATGAAGAACTCACCATCAGCAGCCTTCAGTACTGTCTTAAAATTTTCCAACGCCCCTTCATTACTATATTTTTTTATAATGGTTATTCTTGAGTCGATATTTGCAAATCGCTCACATATTTCGAGCGTATTGTCGGTTGACGCGTTATCGGAAATTATTATTTGCACATTCGAGTATTTTTGATCTACCAGCGAGGCAAGGGCTCTCTCAACGGTATCCGCCCCATTATAAACAGGTAATCCAATCGATATCAGTGTGTTTTCGTTTTTGGGTGTCATTTGATTCTACAAAACTTTACAACAAAAAATAAAAAAAGCGTTCATTACGCTCTTGCTGCGACAACACGAGAGATTTTTACTATTACTTCCGCGAGATCACGTCTGGCATTGGATTTAATGTGTTCAGTCGCGTTATGTGGAGAAAAAAAGTTTTCCTGATCGCAATCAAACGCCTTATCAACAAGTATTGAAGTAGGTTTTCCGCGCTCTAGTCTTATTAGATCTTTTTCTTCGACAATATCTACACCGATGCTTCGAAGATCATTCTTAATTACTTCGATGTTGCGTTTAACCCTTCGGACAAACCGGTTTCCAGCATATTTTTCTCCTGCGCAGTAATTGATTGGAGTAATGTAGAAACCAACACCAATATTCATCCTAGTTAGTGTTTTATATATCCATCTAAGATATTTCAGCTTTCTGTGTTTTTGATAAATTTGATGACAGTAAAACAGCTCGAAAATATCTTTTAACCTAATTCTCCACTCCATTTTACTACCAGGACCTATTTTTGCTTCAATTACATCCAAATATGACCTGATTGTACGCGGCTCTGGCTCAAATAAATGCACAGGAATAGATTGATAAATTGCATCCGCCACTGGGGTGCTGTTAATGAAAGGCCTAGGTTCTTGTTTATTGTTGGCAAGATCGGCCAATACTGCAGCCTCCCAAACAAACTGATATTTTGGATCGAGATCCCATGAGGGAGAAAAAGACCTCAGATTTATGGGAACGACAACGCTGAGTGGCTTGCTGGGGAGCGAAGCTATAGCGTTGCAAAACTGACTGTAAACTAGAGAGTTGTACGCAGAATGCGAAATAAAACAGACTTTCTCTTCGCCAACAAGGTCCGCTACCATTGTCTCAAGGGATCGCTGGTCGCTGTCATCCTTGGCGACCCTTAACGCTACAGAGTCGCCAAATATCAAAGTTTGCGGTGCAGGAGTAAAATCAGAATGATAGGCATCCAGAAACTTTTGCAACAAAGGGAAGGTCTCCCTATATATGGAGAAACCACCACTATACATATGACCGCCCCGCTATTCTAAAGTTATCCCAAAGAAGCATGATAGTTCTTGACGAAGTGCTTTAATTTTCTACTTGCCACTTAAAGTCAGTAAGGATGTCACCAAAACTACTTTGCTGCAGCCGGCCTGTTCCGTAAAAATCGCTCTCTGAGACAGTCACATGGCAGACATTCGTTATTTTGTCTGCCAAATCGCGATTAACGATACAACTAGCGATAATATCGTAATTTCCTGGAAGCAGCGGTAGGTTAGGTATTGTGCAAACGAATTTTCCGCTTTCTTTGCCCACGCTTAACTCCGAACGGATAATATCGCTTGGCAAGCCAAATAGTCTGGCGCCTTTGCTACCAGAAACCACGAGTGTTATGATTACGTCGTCTGTATCACTATCCAAGTTACTAACATAGTCAAAAACAATGCGTGCTCCATCTCCAGCAGGAATGCTGTTGACGGTTTTTCCGTCAAGGTTTTCGACAGTCATTCTAGTAAACCTGATCGTACCAGAGCCCGGGCGGCCTGAATAGTTGCTGAGGTCGGCTTGCCCACCTGCACCTAAAAGCAGCGAACTGTAGCCCTTAACGATGGTCTCCGTGTCGCCGTCGAGATAGACGGAACTGTTTTCAATTAGGATACCGCGGTTACACAATGACTGCACTGCCCCCATGCTGTGGCTCACGAATAGGATTGTTCGCTCCTGATGATTGGTCAACTGGTCCATCTTGTTGAGACATTTTTCCTGGAACGCGATGTCCCCGACTGCCAACACCTCATCAACCATCAGAATTTCTGTTTCTAAATGGGCCGCAATGGAAAATGTCAACCGGGAACGCATTCCGGATGAATAGGATTTAACTCTCGCATTGATAAATTTTCCAATGCCCGCAAAGCTTACAATTTCCTCAAGCTTCGCTTTTATTTCTGCAGACTTCATCCCCAAAATTGCGCCATTCATGAAAATGTTCTCACGGCCTGTGAGGTCTGGGTGGAATCCCGTGCCAGTCTCCAGAAGCGTACCCACTCTACCCTTTACTCTTGCTTCGCCCTCCGTCGGATCGGTAATGCGCGATAAGACGCGAAGAAGCGTCGTTTTACCAGCTCCATTGCGTCCAACTATCCCAACAACATCTCCTCGCTGCACGTCAAAGTTGACGTCACGCAACGCCCAATGGACGCCTCCATCTACAGCATAACTTTTACCGAGACCCCGGACGCTTATGACAGTATCACTCATTAAATCGCCTTATCTAGAGACTATCTACCATGGTGCGCTCTGCGCGAGTAAATGCGGCTAGCCCATAATACATCAGAGCAAATATAAAAATTACTGCTGATATCACAGACCAAGCAGGTGGCGGTAAGTCACCAAACAATGACCAGCGGATACCTTGGATCAGGGAAGCCATTGGATTCATGTAATAAAAATTCAAAAGCGATTCCGGGACCATTGTGATGGGGTACACACACGGCATAGCGTAAACCATTACCCTCAAAATAACCGGGAGCCCCATCATTATGTCACGGCGCTTGATCGAATGTGCCGCAAGCACGAGACCAAGGGCAAATGAAGCCACGGCGAGCCCTAGCATATAAAGAGGAAAGAATATGACATTGGAACCGGGCAATACTTGGTAGAATACCATAAGTGCACCAATGACCACGAAGGACGCCGCTACGTCGGTAAAGTTAACAAACAATGAAGTAAGGGGTGCAATCAACCGCGGATAATAAACCTTACTCATGATTGATGCATTGTTGGTCAGGGATGCCGCTGTGTCAGACACAATACCTGAAAAAAACAAGTAGAGGCTTATTCCCACAAACACGAAAAGCGGGTATGGGGTTGCCCCGGTTTCGATCCCCACCAAGTATCCGAAGATCAAAACATAGACCAAACAAAGCAGTATTGGCCGGAACAATATCCAGCCATATCCCAATGAAGTCGCCCGATAGCGCCCACGAATTGAGCGAAGAACAAAGTACTTAAGGAGGTGCTTGTATTCCCATACTTGTGGTATGCCAAGTCGGCCAATAAGATTGCTGGGCTTAATAATAAGCACATCACTTTCGGGAGCTATTTTTATCGGTCCAAAGGCGTGCGACCGCAGGTCTTTGTCGCTAACTGCACTAGATGCATCGCCGTTGTCTTCTGGGAGGAGCCCAGTATTCATCTGTAATCCTACAAAGTATGTATTTTTAAGATAGCATTTCGGCAAGCAGTGACTTCTGATGACGGTCCAAGGGCGCATTGCACGCATGCCGATAAACCGTGTCGAACATCATTGCCATTTTTGCGTGACTTGGAAAACCCTCAATGAGTTGATGAGCACCCTTAGTTCTTAAGTCAGCAAGTTTTTCAGGTTTTTCCATTACCTCTAGCAGAGCCCGGACGATATCGCGCTCGTCAAAGGGATCAAATAACAATGCGCCTTCACCAACGACTTCTGGAATGCATGCTGCATTGGACGCTACTACCGGGAGCCCGTTGTGGAACGCTTCAAGCAGTGGAAGCCCCAATCCTTCGAAGATTGAAGGGTGGACCAAAAACTGGGCGCATTTATATAGAGTGTTTAGTCGCTCAACAGGGACAACCCCCAAGAATACTACTTGGTCTTCCAATTCTTGATCACGAATGAGTTCCCTAATTTTTTCAAAATCTGGGGTGTCCGTCCTACCGGTACACACCAAATTCAGGCTAATCCCGTATTCGTTTCTTAACATAGAGATAGCTCGAATTAGGCGGATATGGTTTTTGGTAGTCCAAGCGGCTGACGGAAAGAGTGCAAATTTTTCGGGCACTCCAACCAGAGCTTGCTGTTTGTCCATAAAATTGTTCGCATGATCGAATCTTGGTTGGCGCGGTATCACCGCTATCTTGTCGGGGTGAACCCCATATTTCTCAATAATATCTGCCTTCACCCAACGAGTGGCAGTAACAACCATCGCAGCTTTGCTGCAGCCATCCTCAAACAGAGCATCCATCCACTCCGCTTCACCGGGGCGAAAGTAATCTGGCTGGTGATGGTGTGGTAGTCCCCAAGGTTCATAAACAAATGGCAACTTGGTCTCGAAGTGCAACGGATAGGGAAAATGCACCACGCGTACATCGTTTTCTGCAAGAACTGAATCAGCAAGCTCTCTCGTCAATGGCCGCGATGTCTTATCACGCAATCCGCGATACAAGCTATAAGCATAGGGAGCAAAACGCCGGAATGGGCCCATAAATCTGGATACCCTTTTCGCCCTTGCGCCCATCGGTAGCCCAACTGCTCTGTAGCGATTGATATAAGAAGCTATCGCCCTAGCGAGCCCTTCACTTGAATGTTCTTTAATCGGTGACGCAGCGCGACCTGAGTTGTCCTTGGATGGATCGAACCACCGATAGCTCCCCGGCCATACAATTTTCCCCATGCCATTGGGCATAAAGGGCTCAAGCTCACGGTGATGACCTTTAAGTCCCAGAAGAATAAACCTGTCACTTATATCATTACTGCCAAGGGCAGAAATTAACGACAAAAGCGCTGTTTCTGTACCACCAGACGCCGTTGCCGATATCTGAGCGTCAATGGCAACGGTGATCTTTTCTTGCTCTTGAGCACTCATTTTTCTCTCGCGAGCTCAAGACAAGCTATCGAACGGGCGGCAGCGGCAAAGTCTGAACCGAATTCGGGAGTTCGGACAATATTAAAGAATTCAAGTTCCGAACATTCATCGGCATTAGCTGTGTGCCAACCATCGCTCGCATAACGATAATATGTCTCGGAAACACAGTTGCCACCAAACGACTTCTTAACATCCTCAACTTGTTCTGAACCAAAAACCTGAAGCCAATCCTGGTCCTCATGCTTTCCGTACGGAACAGTTAACAGCAATCTGCCACCGGGCTTAAGAAGGTCATGAAAAGTTTTCATTACACCGCGATAGGCATAAAGATCTTTTTCTGGTTGCAGCTTTTTTAGGTTTTCTGCATATGGGGGCTTCGGAATTGGCCACATTCCGATATGCTCAACCGTGCTTATACATACGATTTCATCAAACAACCCTTCTCTTAAGACAGGATTTCGAAAATCGCCATGAATATAAGATAGGCGGGGATCAAGGATGACCTTGTCCATTTCAAGTGAATAAACAAAAACTGTCTTTTCCCGGATTTGGGGAGAGTCAAGAAACATCGGTTCGTTAAGCACAGATCCGGCATCGAGCACCATTCCTTCTCCAGGCGTGATTTTCGAAAGCGCCCACGGGCACTCAAGCAGGCGCTCATCTATGCGGTAACCGTAACCCTTGGGAAGTGGCTTGCCATTCTTAAGCACATCCATCAAGTTTCGATCGTTGATCGCCTCAACCATCGACATGTTCTTAAATTTGGAATACCCAGGCGACCAAGGAATTTGACCGTTTTTCTTGTATTGCTCGATTAAGTTTAGTGAAGAGCCGAGGGTCTTCATATTTTCTATGGGATTTCCACCACCAAAAACTTTTTTGAACGCGCGAGCGACGCGTGAAACTGTTATCTCATTACTCATCATGTAAACCTAAATGTTCTGCCTGATATATAAATGGTGAGCCATATAGAATGCCATCGCATATAACATCCAGCCCCTTGTGCTTCTGTTCCTTCAACTCACTGATATCACCCAAAGATAGTTCAAAAGGAGGCCATGCTTGAGGTGTAGGTTTGAGAAACGGGAGAGGAATCATCCGACGGAAAAAGAAATGATATGCGTATTTCTTGGCCCTAACTATATCCTTTTCTTCCATCCTCTTACGTAACGGTAATTTGTCTAGATGGGAAAAATAGTTCTCGGCGCTGGTAGCATCCATGGTCAGCCCCTTGTTGCGAATCCACGCCTCACCGCCGACAACAACCGGTATCCCAACACTGGTCAGTTCAACTCCTGTTTTAGTACCGTAAATAAGAACACTGTCACACCGATCCATGGCCGCGTATGTACTTACACTACTTTCAGGACCGATAATAAATACGTTTTCAGGTAAGTTGCCAAAAACACTACGGATTTCTTCGGCAATAGGCTGCCTTGAAACTGTAGACCCACCAGGTGGAGCAAGTTCCCCAGGATGAACTCTAATTAACAATTGCAGGTCAGAGCGTTCTTTAAAGTATTCAACCGTACGCAACACCCAGTCAACCATGCCCGGAAAGGCATTGGCCGGGTAATGCAGTTGTGCGTCCCATACAACATTCGTCAACATTCCGATTACTGGACGGCTCCAGTCCAGCCCAACACGAGAAGCAAAGCCATCGATATCATTATCGGCATCTCGGTTGAACCAAATCCAGTCGCGACTACCTTTCCGCCTGCTTTCGAGATATTCTGATATCTCCCTATCCTGCTTTTCCGACCAGTTCATATTTTCCCAATCGGTTGTGGGCTCGTCCATTAAGGTGTGATGATAGGTGTCGTTATGACTGAAAATTGCACACTGTTTGCGGTAAGCAAGATTCCACGACGCAGTCCGCACGTTTTCTTTGCGGCAAACTGCACTAACGATACCATGCGGCACGTATATCCCGTGGTTGTTCACAACAACGTCATAGTTTTTAGCTTTGATGAGGCTCTTTGTACAAAACGCGGTGAGCAGGGAAGCCTCAAGGTATAGCCGCAAAACCTCCTCACCTTCGGGCTCTTCAGATAAATCGCCAACTCCGTAGTACCTCAGCGCCCCTGCAAGAGCATGCTCGCCGATAGGTAGACCATCATGAACATAGCCAGGGATATCTGCAACGTCGATATTCGAACAGAGCGTTTTTGCCTCTTCTCGTTCTGCGTCACTTATCCAGTCACTCATTTTTATTCTGGGAATCCCGGGGGCAGAGAAAACCGCGTTCCCAGTCGCCACACACCCTGAACAGAATACATCTTTCAATTTCCCGTCAATCATGTCAGACGGTTTTATAGACGCAACTTTTGCACGCTGACACGCTGGCATCGCAGCATCGCACAGCATTACGTCCACATTAGCTCCTCGAAGTACCAATGCGGCATTTAGTGAGCTCTCCAGCACCGTAAACTGCGGGTGACCACCTATGGCACTGGCCATCAACACACGTTTCCCATCAGCGGAGCTTTGTAATGATGCATTCCACAGTTCGCTATCTGATCCAATTATGCTTTCCCAATTGGGTAAAGCTGCCTTGGGCTTTCTTTTGCCGACCTTGACTTGCGCCACTTCAAAATAAGGCCTGATCAAATTCTTGAGAATTCTAAGAAGTCCTGACATGTTGAACCCTAGTCTTTAACACACCGCAGATAGCCATCGGGTGCCACGGTCAACAGCAGCTTATTCTGGATACTTTTATCAATCTCAAATCTGTCGGTTGACTCAAGAAATTCCCATACGGCCGTTTTGGGATTATCTCCCTTTCCCCATGGGCGATTTGGAAAAGCATCCTCTGGCATGTCTTCAACAACAGTGTCAAACACCACAAGGTAGCTGCCTTTTTTTACCAAGTCCGAATATGCATTTAGCTCAGCAGCAACATGATCATGGGTATGATTTGAATCCAGAACCAAAAGTATTCGCTTTTTGTCCTTGGCGAATTCATGAACTTTGGCAATCATGTCACTACTGATGGACGAACCTTCAAACATAGTAATTCGACGCGACATTGGATGTGCCTCAATAGCGGCGCGATTATGAGCCCTAATATCAATATCGATTCCAAGAACTTCTGCGTCGTTATCCCCCCCGCAGGCGGCATTGAGTTCAAGCATTGCAGCGAAAAAAATAAGTGAACCGCCATGGGCAATCCCGGTCTCAATAATTAAATCGGGCTGCGCTGACCATATGATCTCCTGCATCGCAGCCATATCTTGAGGGTATTGAATAATTGGCCGACCGAGCCATTCGAAATGGTATGAGTATTTTAGGGGATCAACGGTATCCATAAAGTTTCTAGCTGCGCGCCAAGCATCTTTGCTTGCGCCCTGAAACTCTACTTCTGCAGCGCATTCGTTCTTGAATTTTTCGTATTCGTTCACAGCTAAAACCCTGGTAAAGCGTACGTTATGACTTAAATTGCCTGATGATGCGTGCTGGATTGCCAACGACTGTAGTCCCTGCAGGAACGTCTTTTGTAACGACAGCTCCAGCACCGATTACAGAGCTAGCACCAATAACAACCCTAGGCAATACAACACTTCCTGCCCCAATCATTACATTTCTCTCAACAGTGATACATCCACAAAGCGTTGCCCCGGGCGCAATATGAACCCCATCACCAATTACACATTCGTGGTCAACCACTGCGCCATGGTTGACGATACATCCGTCACCCAAGGTGGCCTCAGATGCCACAGTAGCCCGCGCAAGAACCTGTGTTCCAGCCCCTAAAGACGCGGTCGCGCACAACGTTGCATCTGGATGAACAATCGGTTCGACAAGCACACCATGATCAAGAAAAAGTTTCTGAATATTCACACGAGCGAGTCCCGTGTGACCTCCGATTGCTACTAGGCCACGAAGACCGCTATTCAGACTGCCGCCTTGTGCCCATGTTACAAAATTATCATGGCCACCAACTAATGGCACACCTTCAATGGAACTTTTCGCATTTGGATTGTTGTCAAATAAAGCGATGACCCTCCCCCCACGGAGAGCAATCAGGCTAGCAAGAACTTTTGCATGTCCAGCGCTTCCCCACAACACATAGCTCACGCCATCAGCCATTTATCAACTTCCGAATAACATCGATAACACGGTCCTGTTCTTCATTTGTGATATCATGATAACTAGGCAGATTGATCGCCCGCTCCGGGATGTCGTAGGAAACCACATTTTCGGGATTTTTACTAAACATCGGCATCCCAGATAGCGGATAGAAAAACACACGCGCATCAATATTTTCACGAGCAAATGCACTTTGAAGATTCTCGCGGGTAATTCCTGTTACCGCTTCAAAAACTACGGTTGGCATCCACGCTCCGTTCACTGTGCCTTCCGGCTCAGGATTCATGGAAACGGAATGAATATCGGCTAGGCCGTGCTTGTAATAGGTAAGGATCTCGCGCTTGCGCTCACATAGCTCTTGTATTCGTTCCAATTGCGCACAGCCGATAGCCGCCTGAATATTGGACATTTTGTACTTAAATCCGACCATGTCTGGCCAAAATTGTTTAACTTGCCCCTTCGCTCGACCGTGGTTGCTCAGAGTCAAAACATTTTCATATAGGCTACTGTCATTTGTGACAAAAATGCCACCCTCTCCGGTTGTTATGGTTTTTGTCCCATGAAATGAAAATGTTCCAAATGCCCCCATAGACCCGGCGCGTTTGCCTTTGTAAACAGACCCTAGTGCTTCCGCAGAATCTTCAATGACAGGTAATGAGTACTTTTCTCCGATTGCGAGAAGCGCATCCGTATCGCATAGATTCCCATAAATATGGGTTGCAACAATTGCCTTTGTGCGCTCTGTAATTGCGTTTTCAATAAGAGATGGATTAATGCACCAGCTGTCAGGAAGGACATCAACAAAGACCGGCGTAGCACCCAGATTAACAATGGGAGATGCAGTTGCGATCCAGTTTGTATCAGCGAGAATTACTTCATCACCTGGGCCAACTCCCAAAGCCGCCATTCCCATATGGAGGGCCCCAGTGCAGCTTGAGGTTGCAACGGCAAAATCAACCCCAAGAAACGCACTAAACTCTCTCTCAAATCGGTTGATGTAGTCGTAACATTTGTCACCCCATCCGTTAGCCGCAGCATCAGTTGCGTAACTAACCTCAAGATCCGTAATTGATGGTTTTGTATAAAGTATGCGACTTTTCATTTAATTTCCAGCTTTGGCACAGCCGTAACAAACTTTGTGTTGAACTTGGATAGATGCTTATTTTGTTCTTTTACCTCCGCTGCGATGTTCCAAGGTAAAACCAAAACGTAGTCCGGTTCATACTCTTCAAGAGCAGACGGGGGATAAATAGGTATATGACTACCAGGCATAAACTTACCCTGCTTTGAAGCGGCAGCATCACAAATAAAAGGCAATAAATCAGTCTTGATTCCTGCGTAATTAAGAATGGTGTTGCCTTTTGCCGCCGCTCCATATCCTACCACCTTTTTTCCTGTGCGCTTTTGTTCAATTAAAAACAAAATCAGATCGTCCTTGACGGTGTCGGCACGTGCCTGGAAGTCCGCGTAAGTTTCAATTTTCCTGAGCCCAAAACGGTCCTCCTCATGCAACAGCTCGGAAACTGCCGCAGTTTGTTCCCGCCCACCATCAATGTGCTGGCCATAAACCCTGAGACTTCCACCGTGAGTTTGCAACTCCTCAACATCCCATATACTTAATCCTGCTGTATTGAAAATGCTCTCTACAGTGGAAAGAGACAAATACGAGAAATGCTCATGGTACGCGGTATCAAATTGCGCTTGTGCAATCATCTGCATCAAATGCGGGAACTCAAGTGTTATAGTCCCGTCAGGTTTTAAGGCTCTTTTTAACCCTAGTGTGAAATCATTTATATCTGGAACGTGCGCGTATACATTGTTTCCGCAAATAAGATCTGCTTGGCGGCCCTCTTGAGCAAGCCGCGCACCAAGTCTCTCGCCAAAAAATTCTTGCAAAACTGGGATGCCGATTTTTTCCGCGGCAACAGCAGTACTTGATGTTGGCTCAATCCCAAGACAAGGGACCCCAGCATCAACAAAATTTTTAAGAAGATATCCATCATTTGAAGCGATTTCTATTACAAAACTATCCCCAGAAAGGTTGAGTTTATTTGTAATGTCTTCCGAATACTGCTTTGCGTGCGCTAACCAGCTGCGCGAGGTACTCGAAAAATAAGCGTAATCCGCATCAAATAATTCATCTGCTTTGGCATAATCTTCAGTTTGAACCAGCCAACATTTTTCGCAAACACTCAGACGTAAAGGAAAATACCTCTCAACACGAAACAAGTCTTTTTCATTTAAATATTCATTTGAGGGTGGAGCAAAACCAAGGTCAAGAAATCCATGCTTTATTGTGTTTTTGCAATGACGGCAATTCATAGCTGTATGCCCTTAAATGACTCGTCAATCATTGTGTGGTTCCTATCGCGCTCTGATATTTCGCTGATTTGCAATGGCCAAGAAATCGACAGGGTAGGATCAAACGGGTTAACCCCTCCTTCCGCAGCGGGTTCATAACCGGCACTATGCAAATATACAAGTTCACATTCAACATCAATGGTTTGATATCCATGAGCAAATCCTTCCGGGATCAATAATGCACGCCCGTTAACTGCAGATAGCTTTTCCATGTACCATTTTAAGAAAGTTGGTGAACCTGCACGTAAATCAACAGCAACATCAACAACAGCTCCTTTAACACAAGTTACCAGCTTCATTTCAGCATGGGGGGGAAACTGAAAGTGCATTCCCCGTATCGCCCCCTTTTTTTTGGTTCTTACATGATTTACTTGTGCTATTGGCTTCCGCCACCCAGCGTACAATAGTTCCTCTGCACAGAAAAGGCGCGACAAGAATCCTCGCGTGTCACTGCGCATTTTTCGCTCAACTGTTTTTAGACCAGTTAGACAGGTGTCTTCGAATACAAGATTTTGCAATATACGTCCCATCCTACAAAGATTCGTAGGCATCAATGTCATTCTGACATGCCGCCCTAGCATTGCTTCCGTTTTCGCAATCAATGTACCATTTGACAGTGCGCATTACCGATTGCTCTAGTGTCCATCTAGATTTTACGCCAAGAACGCTCCTTGCTTTCGCCACTTCAAGCGCCAACCAGCCAGCCTCATGCGGGCCCTCGTCACCATCTCCCCAATAAACATCCGCACCATCTCCGAAGGCAGTCTTTGCCATATCAACAACCTCCTTCACTGTTGCAGCCTCATGCGTATTTGGGCCAAAATTATATGAAGAGGCGAGATTCGGATGATGCCACATTTTCTCAGCAAGTCTTAGGTACCCAGCAAGCGGCTCCAACACATGTTGCCAAGGACGAACTGCCTGCGGCCTGCGAATACTTACTTGCCCCCCGGAACCCCATGCACGAACCAAGTCAGGAATAAGTCGATCTGATGACCAATCGCCACCACCAATAACATTTCCGGCACGAGCACTGGCAACTGCAACATTTTGTTCTGCCAAAAATGAATCACGGTAGCTGTTAATTATCATTTCGCAAGCGGCTTTGCTTGCACTGTATGGATCGTGCCCACCAAGCCGATCCGTTTCGCGATACGGAAAAGGATGCTCAAGGTTCTGATAAACCTTGTCCGTAGTTATAGCCACAACACAACGCACGTCCTGACATTGGCGCAGTGCATCAAGAACATTTGCTGTTCCCTGAACATTCGTCGCAAACGTTTCAAGTGGATCTTCGTAGCCAGCCCGCACAAGAGCTTGCGCAGCCATGTGAAACACAATTTGAGGCTTTGCCTGCTTAACTAGTGATTTCACCTTTTCGGCGTCATTCACGTTACAAAAATGGCTTTCACATAAAGCCGACACATCTGCTAGGTCAAACAAACTTGGTGTTGTGGATGGAGGAAGACTGACTGCGGTTACATTCGCACCGAGACGATTTAGCCAAATGGTGAGCCACCCACCTTTGAATCCGGTATGACCCGTTACCAGAACCCGCTTCGCACGCCAGAACTCCTTGTTAGGATTTTGATTATGAATCATTTCCAGTTTTTCCAAGGCGCTTGCCCGCTTCTCCACAAGCCTTCAAGGTAATTTTTGTCTCGCAAAGTATCCATCGCATGCCAAAAACCAAAGTGCCTGTAAGCCATGATTTGCCCCATTTCAGCGAGCCTAGTCATAGGCTCCCCCTCCCAGCTGGTGCTATCGCCATCAATTAAATCAATACATTTTGGTGACAGCACAAAGAAGCCACCGTTGATGAGCCCACCATCGCCGCGTGGCTTTTCCGTATAACCTTTGATCAGGTCCCCGTCACACTCAAGAGCACCGTAGCGCCCCGGCGGCCTTACGGCCGCAACCGTGGCAAGCTTTCCGTGATCATTGTGAAACTTAATGGACTCCTTGATGTTGATGTCACTAACCCCGTCACCGTAGGTCAAACAGAACACTTCTTCATCTACTAGGTAATCTGCAACCCGCTTAACCCGCCCGCCAGTCATCACATTGTCCCCAGTATCAACTAATGTGACTTTCCAAGGTTCAGCATGTTTTTCATGCACCTCCATCCTGTTTTCGTCCATATGAAATGTAATATCGGACATGTGCAGGAAGTAATTGGCAAAATATTCTTTGATTACGTAACCTTTGTAACCGCAACAGACAATGAACTCATTAACGCCATGAGCAGAATAGTTTTGCATTATGTGCCAAATGATGGGTCTATCACCAATCTCAATCATTGGCTTTGGCTTTGCAAAGGTCTCCTCAGAAATCCTGGTTCCAAACCCACCAGCAAGAATAACCGCCTTCATAAGAGCCCCTCCTTTTTGTCATTACTACAATCAACGAAACTATTACTTGACGACAACAAAATTATCCGGCTTCCGTACAAATGAACAATCTCCCACATCAAGATTCCAAATTAACAAATTTGAGAGAAACCTCCATTTTTATTGATTTCTTTTATATAACCCTCGAAGCAATGACCTTGTTTTTTGAATGAATTTATCAACGATTTTTAAAGCAGCGATATACCACCGTAAAGTCCAAATTTGCAGTTCACGCGCCAGATTACAACATCGGATAAACTGTTAAATTTCGGACTATTACAAAGCCACTATAGTACCCTTTAGCTTCACGCGTTAATTGCAGCGCCTTGAATGTTCCATTTTGAGGTATAGTGACGGAGTTGCGGTTATTTAAAGATTTAAAAAGCGTTTCGAGGCCTTCTAGAGATAGCTGAAACTCGAGCATCATGCTGTAAAAGGACCTCAATCCGCGATAAGCCGTCAATTAGAAGTGCATCCATTGAAATCCGCTCTATGTAGGTACAAGTATCCAGCTTGTCGGCCTTGATATTACGTGCTCGGCATAGCAGAAGATAGAAAGTTAAGGTTTGAAACTTTGTGTACGGACTTACGTTTGGCGTGACCCTACGTAAATCAAGCAGCCCAGGTGGAAACATCAATTCCAAATTAAGCCCCAACCCAAACAGAGCAAGAAGCCGATACATTTTACATCTATGGGCAACTTCAATATCGTTGCAAATTGTATGCATCATCAGCTTGAATACACGGCCACGTAATTTGCATGCTTAATTATTGAGCGTGCGGATCCAAAGTAGAAATGATGCATTACGCCGTAACACATTGAAAACACTAACTTCACAAACGACATCCGCAACGATATTCATTAAGTTACGTCAACCTAGAAACCAACACTCCCAGAAGAAAACACCTCGGTTACAAAAAGCTTTACGACGCATTCCCCGAGAACGTGGAGTATTGCATTTGTCGTAAAAAACCAGCTACAACTCCCACTTATTAAATCTCAAGAATGGTGATACCTAATGTTTCGAAAAGAAGAGATTGGTGACAACGCAATTATCATTGCAGAGGTAGGGCAGAATCACCAAGGCGATATCGATCTTGCGCGTGAATACATAAAGGTTTTTTCTGCAGCTGGGGCTGACGTAATAAAATTCCAGACTCGCAATAATAAATACCTTTTTTCCAAAGAAGCGTATGAATCCCACTACGACAGCGAGAACGCTTTTGCAGACGTCTACGGGCATCACCGTGAAAAGCTTGAATTGGATCCGAAGTGGCTCCCAATACTCAAAGAAGACTGTGAACAGCATGGCGTCAAATTTATGTCAACTCCGTTTGACGAGCCAAGTCTCGATGTTTTGTGCAGCGACGATGTCAATGCCGATGCCATTAAAATCGCATCGTTTGATATTGGCAATCTTCCCCTGATTCACAAAATAGGAAAAACCAAAAAGCCCGTCGCCATGAGCATCGGCGGCGGCAAGACTGATCAGATTCGCGCCAGCGTTGAGGCATTGCTGTCTCACCATGATGACATCGCAATTTTGCACTGTGTGTCTGAGTACCCGTGTGACCACGATCGGCTTGGCCTAAACAATATCGACAGCCTGATAGAAAACTTCCCCCAATGCACAATTGGATATTCTGATCATTTTAACGGAATTCTGCCTGGACCTCTTGCATTCATGAAGGGGGCGAGAGTGTTTGAAAAACATGTAACTCTTAACCGAGCTTGGAAAGGTACAGATCACAGCTTTGCGCTTGAAAATGAGGGGTTCAGAAAATTTGTTCGTGACATCAGACGCACCCCACAAATGATGCCACCAAAGCCCGTAGAAGAACTGGGATCGGAGTATGTTTTCAAGAAACTTGGGAAGTCACTGACCGCCTATCGCGATATTAAGGCAGGAGAAGTTATAGATATGGACTCGCTGTCGGGCAGGATTTTCAAAGATCAACATATACCTGTTCGTGAATCCAACAGAGTTATCGGACGTATCGCTAAAAATGATATCGTCAAGGGATCAGCTATTAAACCCTCTGATATAGAAAATTGGTGATGAAATACAACGTTATGACGAACCAAAACTTGTTGGCATCGATCCAACTGGTTGTTTTCGATTTTGACGGAGTCTTTACTGACAACAGGGTTTTTGTTGATCAAAATGGCAGTGAGTCAGTTGCATGCTGGAGAAGCGATGGGCTTGGCTTATCTCGTATTCATGAAGTAGGCATCAAAGCATACATAGTATCGACCGAAACCAACCCTGTTGTGACACAAAGAGCAAACAAACTTAAGATAGCTTGTAGGCAGTCAGTTGCAGACAAAGCGGCATGTGTTCTTGAGATTTGCGATGAACTGAATGTCACTCCACAGGAAACAATGTTCGTTGGCAATGATATAAACGACATACCTGCATTTGACCTTGTCGCTGCTGGTGTTGGTGTTGCGGATTCTTACGATGAGATTGATCCGCACATACTGTTTAGAACGGAGAAGTCCGGAGGTTTTGGCGCAGTTCGCGAAATATGCGATATGTTATATCATTCAAAAAAAATCAACATAAGCGCTTAACAGGCAAACGTTAGGTATGTTCTAAATGCTCGCTAAAAACACTTTCGATGTCAGCAATGATATTGTCCTGATAACCGGAACTTCTGGTCAACTTGGAAACGAATACGCTTCAGCTTTCCTGATGAATGGCGCCAAAGTAATAGGACTTGATGTACTCTCTACGGCTAAATGTAACTCTCTTCAGTTGCAATACCCCGACACATACTGGTTCTGTAAGAGCGACGTGACTAACAAAAGGATGCTCTCGAAAGCCCTCGCGCAAATCACAGAACGTTTTGGAGTGCCAACCGTTTTAATCAACAATGCGGCTATTGATTCACCTCCATCTTCACCGCCAGAGGAAAATGGTCCATTTGAAGAGTACCCCGAAGACTCTTGGGATCAGGTTATTGATGTAAATCTCAAAGGAACATACCTTTCTTGCCAGGTTTTTGGGTCAGCAATGGCCAAGGCTGGAAAAGGCTCTATCATAAATGTTTCATCCATTTATGGAATTGTTTCCCCCGACCAGAGCATTTATGATTTCCGCCGCAAACGCGGAGAGGTTTTTTTCAAACCAGTCGCCTACTCCGCTTCAAAGTCCGGTGTCATTAATCTCACACGCTATCTCGCTGCTTATTGGGCTAAATCTGGCGTCAGGGTAAACTCGTTAACTATCGCCGGGGTTTTTAATAACCAAGAAAAGGATTTCCTCACTGCTTACTGTGACAGAATTCCAATTGGGCGTATGGCAAATCGCGACGAATATAATGGCCCGATGCTATTCTTGGCGAGCGAAGCTTCAAGCTACATGACGGGATCAAATCTGATAATCGATGGTGGATGGACTGCAATATAATAAAATGAGTGATAAATTGATATATATCCCAAACTGGATTAGTGGAAAGAAAGTAGCTTCGACCAACGGCGAGTGGTTGGACAAGCACAACCCGCATAACGGTCGATTGATGAGCAAGGTCGCCGCATCATCTAAAGAAGATGTCGACAATGCAGTTGATGCAGCACGGAAGTCGTTCTGTGAATGGTCGGAAACCACGCCTGTGCGGAGAGGGCAAATCCTCCTCGACATAGTCGCTAGAATGAAGCAACGAGCTGGTGAAATGGCAGCTTGCATCGCGGTTGAAACTGGAAAGCCACCTCAAGACGCTCAAGGTGAAGTAGCGGGTGCAATTTTGCAAGGTGAGTACTTTGCTGGCGAAGGCATGCGTCTTCACGGACGCTCACTTACCTCTGCCGTACCGGGGAAGTATAGCCATACAGTTCGCCAACCTCGAGGAATCGCCGGCCTTATCGTCCCAGCAAATACACCAATTGCAAATTTGGCCTGGAAAACCTTCCCAGCTCTTATATGTGGCAATACTATTGTAATCAAAGCAGCAGAGGATTCCCCTCAAATCGCAATTATTTTTGCCGAAATTGCCAAGGAAGCGGGCCTACCCGACGGTGTAATGAATGTGATTCAAGGGTCAGGCGCAAACGCGGGTACTGCTATTGTCGAGAACCCTAATATCTCAATCATAAGCTTTACCGGCTCGACAATTGTGGGACGCAGCATCGCTGCAACTGCTGGAAAGCGACTGGCCCGTGTCTCCCTTGAGCTTGGTGGCAAGAACCCGTTTGTAGTTTGCGACGATGCAGATATCGAGAAGGCGGTACATTGGGCAGCTCTTTCGGCTTTCAGCAATGCAGGTCAGCGTTGTGCTGCTGGCAGCAGGCTTATTGTTTTCAATGATGTCTATGAGGAATTTCGTAACAAACTGGTCGCCAAAGCTAAATTACTAAAACTTGGTGTTGCACCGGGAGATGACCTTGGTCCTGTAATAAACAAACGTCAGCACCTATCCATAATTGGCGCAATATCTAAGGCTATTGAGGATGGCGGAACCGTCTTGTGCGGAGGCAAAGCCCCTGAGAACATAGGTCTCTCAGAAGGATACTATATTGAGCCAACTGTTATTGAAGGGCTTGCGCCATCGAGTGATCTATGCCGCCACGAGATATTTGGCCCCGTGGCGATACTCCTACCAGTAAACACTATGGAAGAAGCGCTAAAGTTAGCAAACGATAGTGAATATGGACTAACTTCGTCTATTCACACTTCAAATGTTGACCGGGCAATGTGGTTCGCGCAGCGCGTTAAGGCTGGGGTTGCCAATGTAAATCTCGGCACTTACGGAAGTGAGCCACACATGCCATTCGGCGGATTTGGGTCCTCCAGCAACGGAACCCGAGAACCCGGAGTTGAGGCTTTAGACGTATATTCCGAATTAAAAAACATTACATTCCTGACCCGCACCGACAGGATCTAGCTTTATGAAACCAAGTGCAGTCGCATTCATCCCAGCCCGCTCCGGATCTAAAAGGGTTCCAGGAAAGAATATAAAGGAATTAAACGGCCACCCTTTGTTGGCATACAGCATATGCGCAGCAATAGACAGTGGTGTCTTTGACGCTGTTATCTGCGCAACCGATAACGAGCAGTATGCACAAATCGCGCGCGAATACGGAGCAGAAGTTCCTGTTTTAAGGCCGCCGTCAATATCGGGCGATAAATCTCCCGATATCGATTGGGTGGTAATGATGCTCACAGCACTAAAGAACATGGGCCGCGAATATGATGCGTTTAGTATATTACGCCCAACCAGCCCATTTCGCCTGCCCCAAACAATTTCTAGGGCATGGGCTACTTTCACCACCCATCCACACGCTTGCTCAATCCGAGCAGTTGAAAAGTGCTCCCAGCACCCAGGAAAAATGTGGATCATAGACGGGCAATATATGAAACCAGTTCTTCCATTCAAAAATGGGGATACGCCTTGGCACAGCAGTCAATACGCGTCATTACCACCAATCTATGTACAGAACGCTAGTCTTGAAATTGCGTGGAGCCGTGTTGCCTTGCAAAATGGATCTATTGCTGGGGAAGTCATAGTTCCATTTGTAAGCTGCGACCTTGAAGGATTTGACATAAATTCCCAATACGATTGGCATATGGCTGAAAATTACATCGAATGCGGCGAAGCAAAACTACCAGACGTGAGAAAACTTGAGCCAAAATGACAATGGATCCGGATGCTGGTTCCTTTTTGCTTTGGATCTTGTTCAGTCTGCCTGCATCATATTTCTCAAGAACATTTTTCTCGGACAGCCACATTACTTCAGCCCGAATATTATTGCTCAATTAACCCAGCTGAAGACTTATTTTTGCAGAACAGCGCGATACACGCTCAACGTGTCTTGTGCACATTTAGCAGTACTGAACTGCCTAGCACGCTCTTTCCCTCTTGCAATCAATACGCGCCTCAAATCTTCGCTATCGAGCACTCGCTCAATAGATTTTCTTATGTCCGAAGTACTGTAAGGATCAAACATTTCAGCAGCATCACCAACCACCTCCGGTAAGGAGCTTGTGCAACTACATACGACGGGACAACCTTCACGCATTGCTTCAAGTGGGGGAATCCCAAAACCCTCATATATTGATGGGTAAATAAACGCAGTTGCATTTGCATATAAACGTATCAGCATTTCATCAGAACCAGAAACTTGCTTGACTTGCCCTGCAGAAAAACCGAGCGCTCTTATCTTCTCAAGCTCCGCATGTGAAAAAGCACCACCACCGAAACAAACTATATCGTATTTCTCTATCAGTGCTGCCGATCCTGCCACAGCAGTTATGAAGGAGGAAAAATTTTTGTATCCAGCGCGACTTCCTACATAAAATAAAAACGGTCTGACCTGATTGTCACAGGTTTCTTTCACCGTAACTTCGTTTGATTGACTTATTCCAGGATAAACGACAGAAATATTCTCTGAGGACACAGAATATATATCCATTAAATCTTTCTTAGTGTTGTCGGATATACAAATAATATGGTCGGCCCTACGTATTGCAGCTTCTTTTTCGCGAATAGTCGGGTCGGCTAGAGAAAAATTTTCCTGAAATTTTTCGTGGATCATATCATAGACAGTCAGGACAGTCTTCGAAGAGCCAGAAGACGTAGCAAATTTCGAATAGTATGTCTCGTGAACAATATCTGGCCTAAATCGCCGTATGAAAACACGCGACATCCAAAAATTTAAAAATCGATAAATTCGACCACACCTATGAAATGACGGAACTGAAACACCGTGAATTTGTAATGTACTCGGTGCTTCAGCTAAGTATTTATTAATATAGAGGGGGGCGATGATAGACACCTTGCAGTCTGTTACTACAGAAAGGCTTGAGGCCAACTCAACTGCGTATCTTCCGATACCACCGTACTCCTGCCATCCAAAAATCTGATGATCAAACAACACTTTCATTTATCAGGTTCTTTTTTGCTTGACCATCAACAATGGTCGTTTGTGGTTCAGCGCAGAAAAATTCTGTCTAATGACTACTCGATAAACTGAATAGGTCTATATTGAGCTATCGAGCACCTCGTGAAAAGATGATTTCCTCATGGTCTCTGATAACTGTCTGCTATGTACTAATATTGCCTTAATTGCACAATATAAGTTTTTTGTAAGATTATTCCATTGGCACTTTTATATGCGGCCTTTCTCAGGACTTACGTGCACCCACTGGGTGCACCGTTCCTTCGAAACCACCAATTATGAGAAGGCTCAGAACGCAGGAAGATCGAAGGTTCAAAGACTGTTCCTGCGGGTAATAAAAGACCCTGCCACCGAAGGTGACAGGGTCTTTTTATTGGTTGCGGGGGCAGGATTAGCGCTCGCTTTGCTCGCTCAGCTCCGGCCTGTGGCCTTCGCAAAGAACCTGCAAACAGGCATTGGCCTGTTTGCGATGTTCCAATCCATTTGCACCCGGCAATCGAACATTAAAAAAGCCCGCCACAAGGGCGAGCTTTTTTGATGTTGGTTGCGGGGGCATACCTGTTTGCCCAATTCTTTTCCCCGAGAAACATCAGATTTTGGTGCACTCGGTAGAGAATTGAGACCATACATTTCCGATCCTTGTCAAGTCGTTAACGGCATGATGGGGGTCCTACAATGCCAGCCGAATGGGGTCAGGCGAAGATCGAAATCCTTGCTTTGCGAGATGAAATTCTCGGCAAGCTTGAGCAAGGCATTCTGGTCAGAACAATCTACGAAGAACTGAGCGCATCGGGACGTATCACAATGTCTCGCAGGTCATTCTATGACCGCGTTAAACGACTGCGTACTGAAGCCTCGAAGTCCACACGCAATACCTCTGCGCAATCCACTGGGCGCACCAGCAAACCAATCCAGAACTACCTCACTGAGAAGTCGAAGCCAGCCACAAGCAATTTGCTCCCAAGCCTCAAGGCCGAAGAGCAAGAAGAGCTTGATCGCTTGTGGGAAGGGTCCTCGGACAACACGGAGGAAACTCCGTGAACTCCTGGAAATCAGATTACCTCACTCTTCACACCCGCCTGCGGCAAGCCCGCGAGAGCAAACACCTCACCCAAGCTGGTGCAGGTGAATGTATCGGCGTGTGCGAACGCACCTATCGAGACTTTGAGGCTGGCAGGACGGATCTGTCAGCAGCCCACATGTTCCGCCTCGCCACTGTGCTGGGCATCAAAATTATTATTTCAGATGGAGTTATCGCCGATGGCGTTGATTAATCTTACCCTTCAGGGCAAGGGCGGGGTCGGCAAGTCGTTTGTCGCAAGCCTTCTCGCGCAGCATTACCTCAAACGCGACACCCCGCTTCATTGCTATGATACCGATCCGGTCAACCAGACCTTTGCCGGATACAAGGCATTCCCCGTCGAAACCATTCGCCTGGGCGAACGTCCTGACGAGATCAACCCGCGCTATTTCGATGCCCTGATCGAACAGATCATGATCGGCCCGGAAGACGGGGTTGTGGTGATCGATAACGGGGCCAGCACCTTCCTGCCGCTGCTTGGCTATATGGTTGAAGCACAGGCCCTGCAAATGCTGGCCGATGCCGGTCATGAAGTCCGGCTTCATACGATCCTGACAGGTGGCCAGGCGCTTAATGATACCATGCAAGGGCTGCATCAGGTCTTGCAGAGCGTTCCCGATATTCCGGTCGTCGTCTGGCTCAATGAATATTTCGGGCGGATCGAACGCAAGAACGCATCTGGCGAAGTCGAGAGCTTCGAGCATTCCGGACTTTACAAGAAAAACAAGAACCGCATTCACGCGCTGGTCCGTTTACCCGAGGTTCGCAAAGAAACCTTTGGCCATGACATTGAACAGATGATGCGTGCCCGCCTGACCTTCGATGAAGCAGGCAGCCACGCAGACTTCCCCTTGATGTCGCGCCAGCGCCTGATGATGACCTGGCGTAGCATTGGGGCCTCCATGGAACAGGCGGTGCTGTAATGGCCAGCGTTCTTGATGAGGCTCCTCCGCCGCCCCTGACCATGGACAGCATCGAAGAGCTGCGCACCCATTTGTGGAAAGTTCATCAGGTCACCGTCGAGGACGGTGACCCGGTGCTCATGATCTACACCATCCACAAGGTCGTGCTCGACGAGCATCGCCGCCTGATCGATCAGCATAACCGCACCCTGTCCGGGATCATCCAGGCACAGGCAGAAACCTTCACCAACGAAGTCACTGCCGCCATCGAGGACTTCAAGAATGAAGCCCTGACTGATGCCGTGCGGGAACGTCTGTCTGCCATGCAGGAAGCCGCCCGCCTTGCTGATATGGCGCAGGACCGCTTTCGCAAGATGGTCAAGCTGATCTCCATCCTCACCGCTCTCAATCTGGTCGCCGTCGTCTTCACGCTGGGCGTCCTCACCGTTTTGACGATTTGACGATTTGACGACAAGGAAAACAGAACATGGATAAACGCAACCTTCTCAAAATCGCTGTCATCGCTGGCCTTGCCACATTGGCCATGACCGAACCCGCTTTTGCGCAAGACACTACAGGTGGCAACTGGTGGGATCCGGTTGTCTCCTTCCTCGAACTTCTGGCCGAAGGCTTTGGCAAGATCTTCGCCATCGCGCTTGGTCTTGGTTTGGTCGTCTATGGTGGTTGGGGAGCCTTCACAGGCAGGCTCGATCCACAACGCGGCATCATGATGGTGATTGGTGGCATCCTGGTCACTGCAGGACCGGCCATTGCTTCGGGTCTTCTGGGGGTTCTCAAATGAAAGCCGCCAGTGCTGTTCTCATTCAGGTCCAGCGCCAGATGACGCTGATCGGTCTACCGATCTCGCTTTTGCTTGTTGCCGGTCTCGTTGGCGTTCTGGGTTTTGTCCTGCCCGTCGTGTTCGATTTTCCTGCCCTGGTTATTCCAGGCGGGATCGTGGGCTTTGTCGGCGCATGGATCTATCTCGTCAAACATCAGCGGATCAATCCGAACTATGACCGCGATCTGCTGGTGACCCCAATGTTTTGGGGCAGCCGTAAGGGTGAGCGCCTCCTGACCACGGGAGGTCGCAAATGATTTGGGCCGATGTAATCACCACTGGTCTTGTGACCGGTATGGCGGGCGGCCTGGTCGTTCCGGCGGGTCGTCGCCTTTTGCTTGGGGATATTGAGCAAGACTGGCTGCAGGAAGAGCTGGAGCTCGACGGGATTGATCCGGTCGATGGTGTCACCGTGCGTGGCAAAGACGGGTCGCTGTCGCGTATCTGGCACCTGCAAGGGACCAGCTATGACGCCCGTATCGAGAGCGAGCAACAAACCTTGTTGCTTGGTCGCCAATCTCTTTTGCAAGAGCTTGGCAAACGGTCCGTCACTGTTCGGTTGTTCTCAGTCAAACGCCAGCGCGAGATTGCCGCTCATGCAAAGTGGCCCAATAGCGTGCTTGATGAGATCGGCACCGCAGAAGCAAGACAATATAAATCAAGCTACTTCATCGACTGGTATCTGATGGCAACGGCTCAGACCATGCAGCCCCTGCTGGATGCCGAAGAGAAAATCCCGGCCATTCTGTCGGAATACCGCCCGGAGTTGCTTGCCCGTTCTAACGACGATCAACCCTGTCTGCTGACCGGGTTTCTCAACGGATTGGTCAGCGGCGATTATCGCCGTGACCTTCCGGCAACCAGTCACAACTTGTCTGCAAACCTTCCCGCATCTGACCTTCATTGCGACAAGGTGACCGGCAACATCACCACACATGTTCCGGCCCGACAATTCCAAAAGGTCATTACCGTCACACTCTGGCCGGAAACAGTCTCCGGCCATCTGATCGGCGAGATCCTCGCCCTGCAGGGCGATATCGAGATTTGCCAGATCTGTGATCCATGGGGCAGTGACCAGGCAATGCTGGTCAATAAACGCCGTATGGCTGGTGAGTCTAATTCATGGTTCGGTAATCCTGCAGCAGCAGCAGAAGTCTCAACGCTTTTAGATCTTCTGGCCGAAGGCAAAACAGCCCTCTTTGCCACGCAGTTTCAGATCATTCCGCGCGCAGAAACCGAGGAAAAACTCACAGCACTGATCCGCGAGATCACAGAGATCCTTGGCAACAAACGGATCGGCTATGCCGTGCAAACCAAGGGGGCACCTGTCTGCTGGTTTAACCGCTTGCCTGTCGTTTCCAAACGCAAGATCAGATTGCCTGGCAGTCAGTTCATGGCCCCGCTGGATCTGCGCGATCAGAACATCGCTGCCCTTTGGGCTTTGCCGCATTCGGCAACCGGCATGTTGGCCAGCCAGTTCGGCCCGGCACCCGTGCGCTGGTTTAAAACGCCAACCGGCCAGTCCTATGCATTCCAGTTTCAGGTGGTCAACAAGCCGTTCTCGCTTGGCAACTTTCTGGTCTTTGCACCCTCCGGGGTCGGTAAATCCACCCTGATCATGCATCTGATGGGTGGCCTTGCCAAGTTTGAGAATGTGCGGTCCTACATCTTTGATTCCAAGGAAGGCACGCGCTTCATGGTCGAAGCCATGGGCGGTCTTTATCAAGCCTATGATGGATTATCGCTCAACCCGTTGGATGTCGGGGAAGACACCCCAAAAAACCGTGAACGTGTTTATGCGATCCTCAAATCGCTGGCCGGGATTGATCTCGAAGACGGCGACATCGATGCGCTTAATCATGCCGTTGATTTGGCGTTTCAGATTGAGCCACCACATCGCACGCTCAATGCGATCTATCCCTTTGCCTTTGCCCGTCGCTCAGCCCTTCGGCGTGCCTTCGCCCAGTGGGTGACTGACGACAAGGGCAATACAGGTCTTCGTAGCCACATCTTCAACGCCCCGCATGACAGCCTCGGCGGCCTTCTGAACCAATCGCACATGGTTGGCATCAACATGAATGAGGCGCTGGCTGATCCGGCTCTAGGCGGGCCGGTGGTTGGTCATATCTCGGAGGCCATCAGTAAATCTGTTGCCGGGCGCAATGGTGGCTTTGTCATCTTCATTGATGAGGCAGCCAAGCTGCTTTCCAACCCCGGCTTCCGAGATCTCGGAGCCGAGATGTATCGCGAGTATCGCAAGCTTGGCGGTGCGGTTGGCATGGCGTTTCAGGATCCGGCAGGCTTGGGCAAAACCGGTGCCGCTGAAGCCATCATCGAAAACACCGCCACAATGATCTTCTTCCCGAACTCCAAGGTCACGGAAGAAAGCCTCAAGCCATTCAATCTCAATGAAGAGCAAAGGTTGTTTGTCCAGGGCCGCACGCGATCACGCAAGAAGAATGATCGACGGGTGCTGATCATCAAGCGCGACGAGGCCAGCGGCTTTGAGGAAAGCGCCATTCTCGATGTCGATCTGACACCGCTTGGCGATGCTGCGCGGTTCTACCGTTCCGGGCCGGATGCCAATAACGATCTGGCCACCATTCAACGCAAATGGGGGGACGCATGGCCAAGCCATCTGTGAGCAACTGCGATCACCCGGACATGATCAAACAATCCCTTTTAATGATGGCTGTAACCAGCCTCGTTGGTGCTGTCGGCCTGATTGCGATGATGTATTGGCCACTTGCTACCAGTGTCGTCCTGATCGTCATGCTTGTCCTTCTTCTGGCAGGAGGTCGATCATGAACAGGCGTCTTCGTTCTGTCGCTCTTGCGTTCGGGATTGTTCTGGCGACGCCGGCCATTGCCTATGCGACCTATCCGGTGATCGATGTGTCTGCCATTGCGAAGTTGGGTGAACAGCTCAGCAAGATGCAAAAGCAGATTGATCAGCTCAAACAGCATACTGAATGGCTGACCAAACTGAGCGCTCAAGCCCAGGGCACGATTGATGCCATCGGGGCCATGGGGCAGATCACCCTGCCAGTGCTAAACATGCAGAAGCTCACCAACCGGATCATGCGCGACATTCAATGTCTGACGCCGGATCTCTCTGGCCTGATGCCGGGCATGAATCTCGATGATCTCGACTTCTTTAGCATCTGCGAGGGTCGCAGCATCTATCGCAAGTCGCTTTGGTTTGATCCGAACGATCCTTCGACCTGGACTTTCCCGGAAGGCAGCGAGTTTGCTGGCAGCAACAATGGCTCAGGTTCCGGCAGCGGTGTCTGGTCCAATCCGGATCACCCGGTCAACAAAGCCAAATGGCAGGCCCAGCAGCAAGCCCGCGCCATGGTCGAAGCCAGACGTGAAGAATTGGCCAAAGATGCCGTTACAACCGGCTTGGCCCAGAGCGATCTGACCGTTCAAAGCGCAGAAGAAATTCAGCAGGCAATCGAAGAGCTCGAAGCTGGCACCAATGGTGCGGCGGATATGAAGCGCCTTCTGATGGCAATTGCCAAATGGATGGCGATGTCAAACCGCCAGCAGGTTCAACAACAGCAACTCATGGCGCAGCTGGTCAAGATCCAGTCGACCATGTTGCTGCAATACCTGCCGCCCCAGCAGCGCGAAGATGCGGAGGCGGCAGAATGATCGGCTTAGTTTCCTGCCAAAAACGTGTTGTCGCGTTTCACATCATTCTTGGTACGCCAATCGGGAAGATCGCGGCACGAATGCGTGAAGACGTTTCGCTGCTCCATCGTCCAACAAGATCCGGCCTGTTTCCATTCGTTCCAGGCAAATGCTTTGTCCTTGTTAGTGACAGCTCGGTAGACGTGCTTCCAAACCTCATACACCCGATGGAGATCATATCCGCGCTGTATGAGATCGCCTTCCGGATGCTTCGCCAGCCTCCGCAGAACTTCCTCTCGCGATCCAACGACAAGTTCTTTGTTCGCTTCATACACCGGCATGACGCGGTCCCACTCGGAGACAGCATCTGCACGAGTGTAGTTCGTCCAAAGAGACACCGCGTAATCCCAATCCAAGTAGTCGGACTTCTGGGAATAAATCTGCGCGTTAGCGGCTCCCCCAAAAACCAAAAGGAATACGGCGATGAATGACGACGACATCACCTGCCTGACGTGTGATGTGGTGACGGAATATGTCGATTTGGCAAACAGTTTCACCCAGAACCTGAGCACTGTGCTCCTCGAACCCATGTGGTTCATCTATCTCTCCGTCGTTGGTCTATGGATCGTCATTCATGGCGGCAAGATGATCATGGGAAAGGGCGATCTAATTGGATTCGCTCATGAATTCGCGTTCATCATTATAGCTGGTCTGCTGCTCGGCGGGCAAGGGCCCACTCTCGTAAATTCCATCTATCAGATGGCTTTATCAACGATGGGTAGTGCTGCTGGCGTCGTTCTGTCTGCCGGTATGGAAGGTGGCATTACAGCCGCGACGATACCGAGTGAAGCCACGTCTCTTGGTGGCATGGCTCAGTTGGTCTATGTCGCCGAACAAGGCTTGATGAGCGTACTTCGCATCGCCTTTGAGATATGGGCATCGATCTCGCTCGGCAATCTGATGGCCGGGGTCTACGGCGTCCTGCTTGCCCTGCCCTACATCATCCTGATCATTGTTTATTTCAGCCAGGTTGTTGTCAGCATCTTCCGCGTGATGATGTTCTCGGCCCTCTCTCCAATCCTGATGCTTGCCGTCGGGTTTGGTTGGGGACGCGGCATGGCAATCACCGGGGTTCGAACTGTCTTTGCCGCTTTTATGGTGCTGTTCGGCTCAACGCTTGCACTCGCACTGTGTCTCTATGGTGCAGCATCGCTTGATATCCAGAATACCGAGAATGTTCGCGAGATCACATCAATCGACAATCCGGGCCTATGGGTTGCGATTGTTCTTGGCTGGATGGGTACAGCCTTTATGGCCGAGGCAACCGGCATGGCCAACTCGATTGCCGGATCCCAACTCACCAATCAGGCCGCAGCCGTCATTACCGCTGGCATGACCGCAACCGGTCTTTCCCTTGTCAATGCTGCCAAGAAATACGCACCGGGTGGAGCCTCAGCCGCACTTGATGCTGCTCTGCTGGGTGCGGGAGCCGCCCGCAATCCGGTTGGAGCGGCAGGGGCTGCCAAAGATAGTCTCGTTGCCGCCAAGAATGCCGTCATGGAACGCCTCAAGACACCGACCTTTGATCGGGGAGGCAAGCCATGAACCGGCTCAAGAAATTCCTGCGTGATGTCACTCTGACCTTCGTAATTTTTCCGCTCGTTGCGCTCTGGCTAATGGTTCTGACCGGCATGTTTTCGCCCGAAAGCCTGATCGTCTTCGTCATGGCACTTCGCGAAGTTGATGCCGCCCAGCTCGCCGGGCTGATGCGCAGTGCCGTTCATATCTGGATCGCGCTTTCATTCGTCCTTGCCCTTGCCCGACTTGCATTCGGGCTTGGTGCCTCTTCCCCCAAAACCGCTACCAATCAGAAAGGATCGCAGCCATGCGCCTGATCCCCAAACATTTCGTCCCAATTCTTTGCCTCGTCGTTTTCCTCTCCGGCTGTGTCTCCGTTTCAAAGGACCGCGAGATCCCCAAAGACGGAACCGGAACCGATGAAATGAAACTCAGCCCGTGCGTCTGCAATCCGGTTGAGTTCAATGGCGAGGGCTTCTCATGGCTTGGCTAGGGCGTATCGGCAAACGCGATAACGGGCGCAAGTCGATGATCAAAACCACCTCAACGCACAAAGCCACAGTTGCTGCAGATCCGTTCAGCTTTCAGGCCAGCCATCGCAGGCTCGCCTGGATGCTGCGCCTGTCTGCCGGAACCAACATTGTGCTTGGTGCAGGTGTGGTCGTTCTGGTGCAAACCGTTGCGCATCTCGTACCGCTCAAGGAAACCGAGATTGCCCTGGTCCGGACCTATGGCCCCGATGATCGCACCTACGTTGTCGAACCTGTCAGCAAGAAGGTCGAAGGCTTTGAAGTCTTTCTTGAAGCCCAGGCCAAACGTTTTGTTCTCATCACCAACGAGATTGATCCGGTCACACAGCAAGAACGCCAGCGCGAAGCATCAAGACTTTCTGATGCCAGCTTCTGGGAACGCTTCAAACGCGAGCGGATCGATAGCGGCCTGATCACCGAAGCTCTTGAAAAAGGCATCGAGCGCGAAGTGCGGATCGTCTCCATCGATCCCATCGCCACCTTGTCGTCAGACCATAAATACGCGGTCGATTTCATCCAGATCGACCACCGTCGCGGCAAAGAGATCTCGCGCAAAAACTTGCGCGCCTACCTGACGCTGGCCACCCGTCCGCAAAACGTCTCCGAAGCTGACAAATACACCAATCCTTTTGGCGTCACCGTGCTCGACATGGTGCTTAGAGAAAGAGGCGCGTCATGAAACGCCTGACCAATCTTGTTTTCCATCTCGTCTTTGGCAGCCTCATTCTGGCGGTCCTCATTCTTGGCTATAAGCAGGCCAATGCGCAGACCGCCGCACGCCCACCTATGCCGGGGCAATCGCAACAACCGTTTTCTGGTGCGCAAATCACCCCGCAACAATCCGCACCAACCATGCCGGTGCCCGAGAGCGTGGTCGATCAGGCCCGCGATCAGAATGAGGGCTACTTCAACGCAATGAGCCGTCCGCGTACCAGCGGCCAGGTTCAGGATGTCTGGGATGATGCAGACCCGAGTGACGCGGTTTATGCGACCGATCTGTGTAATGATTGCACTTACAAGATCCGCACCCGCGAGTTCATGGTCACTGTGCTTGAACTGCCGCGCGGTGAGATCATCGAAGCTGTCGATCTGGGGGATGATGGCGGGTTTTCTGTCAAACCACGCGGTGAACGTCGTTTGGCGGTGCGCCCCAGCGGATACGGTTATGACACCTCACTTGTCGTCTATGGCAAATCAGGTGCTGTTTATCCGTTTTATCTAAGGGCCGAGAGCTTCAACTCGGTCAATGTGCCCGATCTGATCGTGCGGATTGAAGGATCCGTTCAAATCGAAAGCGATCCGGCGGTTGCTGGCTTTGACGACAACGGTAAAGCCAGCCTTCCGGCGATGTCTGTTCCAGGGCTTGGCAACAAGTTTGCCGCTATCGATACTGCGATTGCCGGACTGAGTGACTCCAATCCGGGCACGCCTGAAGGCGACTTTGTCGCGCAATCCCCGTTTGACCCGAACGCCCTGCATGGGTGGGGTGAGTATGATCTCTGGGGCGATGAAACACTGCGCCCGGAGACAGTATTTCGGGATGACCACTTCACCTATATCCGCTTTGGCAAGCGCTGGAAGGATATCGAACTGCCGACTGCCTATGTGGTGGTCGATGGCATAGATGAGCTGGTCAATACCCGTGTGCAGGGTGAGACCTACATCATCGAAAGCACCCGTCCGCTGATCACGCTCAAAAGCGGCAAGAGCTTCCTCTGTATTGAATATACCGGGGAAGGCGCATGAGTGCATTTTGTGATGTTGCACTGGTGCTGGGCCTGACCTTTGGGGGTGTATGTGCCGAACCGGTCGTCAATGAACCGCCAACCCTTCCAGCTGATGATCCATCAGTCTGGGCCCTTCCAGCCCCGCCACCACCAGCACCAGTTGCCCCTGCCCCAACTATGCCGCCGATCATCATCAAGGAAGCCAAACCGGAACCAGAGCCAGCCCCGGCTCCCGAGCCTCTGCCGCAACCTGAACCTGTTCCTGAACCGCCCGCGCCGGATCCCTATCGCATGGCATTGGAGGCTGCCTGGCAACATCGCGTTTCCTTGTCGTCAGACTGGGGTTCTCCAGCCTGGCAGTCTGCTGACATGGCCGAGGCTTCGGGCCATGCTGTCCTGCCTGGTATGGCAACCCCTTCTGCACTTGATCCGCTCGATCTGCCGGTCAGTGATAACGAGAAAGCCGATTATGAAGGTCCGCGCCGGACGTCCACGCTTCCGGTCGATAACAGCCGGATCATTACGGCGGACCGCTATATCACCGTGATCCTTGAAACCGGGATTAACAGTCAGGTTGGCAGTGATGCAACTGGAACCGTCATCGTCCAGTCGGCGCGTGATGTTTATGGCTATCACGGGCGCAATGTTCTGATCCCCAAAGGGTCCCGACTGATCTGCAATTATGATCCACCCAAGGACATGGGCAGCTCGCGCCTGTCGATTGCCTGTGAACGGATCCTGATTGCCGGACACCGTGCCGAAATCCGCCAGCTCGCCTCCCCCATCGGAGACATTCAAGGCCGCCAAGGGGCTGCTGGCGAAGTGGACCGCCGTTTCTGGGAACGCTATGGCACCGCCTTCATGCTGACCGGCATTTCGACGGCTGTGCGCTATGCCGCGGCCTCAACAAAATCCGAAGAAAGCGACGGCGAAGTCGCAACTGCGGCGGCTGAAAAAGCAGCCGAAGAACTCTCGACCCGCTTTGGCGAGATCAGCGCCAGCGTCCTTGAAGAGACGCTTTCACTGCAACCCATCATCACCATCCCGCAAGGCACCCGCCTTCAGATCCGTCCGGCAACGGACTGGTACATTGCAAATGTGGAGTAGAAGCATGAACAAACGAACGCTTTGGTGTTTGCTCCTGTCATCCTGTCTGGTTTCCCCAGCACTGGCTCAGTTGGCACAGCAAGAAACAACATCCTCTCAGGCCGAGCCCGGCATCGAGGAAATGGTGCGCAAGGTCAATATCGTCACCCGCACCAAAACCCGCACCGCCGTCTCGGAAAACGAACCGATGGCGATTGATCTCGGTCTGGTCGATGTGCCCGGTGCGCCGCCCAAACTGACCGAGGGCGTAACGGCCAAGGCATATGCCCGCTATGTCAATTACGAAGACAGCCTTATCGCGCAACTGGTTCTGACCGGTGTTGAAAAAGACGGCAAATCGGAACCACTCGATTCAAACGATTTTGTCGCCCAGTTCAATATGGACAGCCCCGAGCTTGATCCGGCGTCTACTGTCACCATCGAGGGTGATCAGGAAACGCTGCTTGCCGCTCTGCAGCGCTTGAATGATGTCGAGGAAGAGGACGACAAGGAAGAAAAGGAAACCGAAAGCGCTGAAGCTGATACCGGTGCCTCAAACACTGTCGGATCGAATGCTTCCAAGAATGCCGATGCTGCCGGTTATTCGACACCATCAGCCCTTGATGTGGACGAAGATACCAGCACACCGACGGTGCGTGTCACGACCGAAGGCTGCAACATCCGGGTGGATCTGGCACAGCTTGTTGCTGTCCAGCAAAGCCGGGTTGAAACCACCGAAGACGGCAATGTAAGCGCAGGGGCCTGCGAAGATGGTGCAGATCGCTATCCGCTGGACCGCAGCTATTCAGTTTGCGGCGATACCATCGACATGGAAACACGTCAGGCAACCGCACAGTATCTGCTTTTTTACACCGATGGCGGCGGCAACCGTCAGGAAGTCACGGATTGCCTGAAGGATGAAGACAACGTCTTTGACATCACAGAGAAGACCTCGGCCTGCTCGGTCTATCTTGATTATAACGAGATGATGGCTGTCCCACAGGCATCCCTTGTCTATGTCAATGCGAGCAACAATGAAGTCCAGGTCAGAAGCTGCGAACCGTCCGAAGAAATTGCGGCGGTTCCACTTGTCTCGGTAGCCGATGGCTGCTCAATCCGGCATGATTTTGCCGCTGGTCGATCCTATCAAACCGGTCGCCATATTTATGAGCTGAACGGCACCACCTGGCAGGCCGATGCCTGTTCGGATAATGGCACCGAATACCCCCACGAAACGGTTTACAAGAACCCTGCCGGTCAGGAAGTCTGCGCACCGATCATTAATCAGGCGGCAGGAACAGTCACCCGCCAAAGCCGCAAACAGATCGTGGTCAACGGGGTTGAGCAATTCATCACCGAATGCAAACCCGACAGCACCAATATTGCCATCCAATCGACGATTGATGGCTGTGACAATCCTTCACTCTGGAACCATGATCTGGCGGCTGGCACCAGTTATGGTCGCGAGCGGTTTTACTACCTGCTAGATAGCATTCCGAAATATGTCACCGAATGTCAGGATAGCGAGGTTGCCTACCCGCATCATGTCGAGACCACCGGCTGGCAAAACCATGATGACCAGTTGTTCGCCTATCGCCTGACTACGGTCTATATCGAAAGCACCCCAAGGGGACGCTTCAACATCAAGACCAGCGAAGTTCTGCCGGGCGAACCGCAGACTGTCTATGTCTATTCAGGCGAAGCGCCTGCAACAAACGGCGAGCATTTTTATGAAGGCTGCACCCGGTTTGATGCTCGGGACTTGGTGCAATCCTATGACCGCCCGGACGGCTCGGTGCACAAAGTCGTCATTGGTGAAGCCGACCCGCTCAGTCTTGGGAACAAATGCTACAATGAATTTACGTGGGCTGCTGTAACGCATGGACGGTTTGAAAACCCGGTTTCTTCGAACAAATCCAGCGGTCCATGTGGTGTGTTTGAAAACTATGCGCACGTTTATGACGCTGCTTATCACTGCACCAGTACAAGCTCAGTCGGAACACGCAAGACCATTCGTGAAGATGGTGAGGTTATCGGCACGGCCTCTAACACCTGCACGACGTACAATGCCTATTCCCCGGTCAAAGCCAAATATTACACTGGCGGATCAGATGCCGACGGAAGTTTCCAAGGCTATGTCCGCGTCGGATTTCCCTCTTCTGGCTGGTCTTACCCTTCTCACACAAATGGCGTGAAATCCGCCTGCCTTGGGAATTGGGGGTGGCTGCAATGAACGCCCTTTCCCCCAATCCGCTGTTTGAAAAGATCCTTGGGCCTCTGGCCACCTATTACGGCGATCTCTCAACCGTCGAAATCCGCATGAACCGCCCTCACCGCGTCGTGACTGAACGGCGCGGGGAAGGCAAGCGCGAGATCGAAGACCCTGCTCTTACACTGGCCGCCATAGAGCGGATCGCCATCAGCCTCGCCAACCAGCGTGGTCTCAAGTTCAATCCCGATGACAATCCAAAACTCTCCTGCGTTTTGCCGGGCAATCATCGTTGCGAGATCCTCGTCGGTGCATCGGTGCGATCACACCTCAGCCTCGCGATCCGCTGCAAACATCCTTTCACCCCGACCTGGGAACAGGCCGGGGTGACACCGGCCATCCGCGATTATCTGATCGAGAAGGTCGCGGGTGATGCCAACATGATCATCAGCGGGGCAACCAATACCGGCAAAACCACCCTGCTCAACATGTTGCTCGCCACCATCGATCCGGCCCGGCGTGTGCTGGCCATCGAGGATACGCCAGAGCTGCATATCGAACAGTTCTGGGATGGCAATGGCCTGATTGCCGCGCGTGAGGCCGGAACGGGCAGCGGTATGGTTGGCTGGCGCGAGATCTATGATCACCTGATGCGCATCACGCCCGACCACATTCTGTTTGGCGAGATCAGCACCCAGAACGCCTTTGCTGCACTGGCTGCGCTCAATTCCGGGGTCACAGGCTTTATGTGCACCATCCATGCCGAAAGCCCCTGGCAGGCCATTCACCGCAAGTTTGATCAAAACATCGCCTGGGCCGGTGAAACCATGCCGCGTGTGCCGGAGTTTCTGGCCGAGCTGGTCGATGTCGTCGTTCAGATCAAACGCAATACCGATGGCTGGCGACGCATCACCGAGATCTGGGAACCGAGAAATGATCGTTACGTCCTTCAAGACGGCAAGGAGGTGTTGTCATGACAGCTTTTTACCGTCTGACACTTCCGGTCATCCTGATTGCAATGATCGCCGCCATTCTCTGGCAATGGCAACTCGCCGTCGGGTTTGACGCGCTTGATCTGCGCTGGTGGCAATGGTCGCTTGAGGCCGCCACCCATTCGGCGGGCCTTCCCGATGAAATGCTGTATCCGGCCCTTTGGATTGGCATCACCGGATTGCTTTCCATGTTTGGTGTTCTGGCACTTGCCACACGGGCCAATAACAGCACGCTTAAAGGCAACCGCAAGGGCGATGAACTGCATGGTTCCGCCCGCTGGGCAAAGCTCAAGGACCTCAAGAAAGCACGACTGTTTCGCAAAGACGGCGTGGTTGTTGGCGGTTGGCCATCATGGTTTGGCCGGATCCGCGAATTGCGCCATGACGGGCCGGAGCATGTTCTGGTCTGGGCACCAACCCGCACGGGCAAAGGCGTGAGCCTGATCCTGCCCACCCTGCTCAGTTGGCGCGAAAGCATTCTTTGTCTTGATATCAAGGGCGAGAACTTTGCCAAGACCGGCGGCTGGCTTGCCAGCATCGGGCACAAGGTCTTGCGCTTTGAGCCCTCCGCCAGCACTGGCTCGGCCCGCTTCAACCCGCTGGCCGAAGTGCGCATTGATACCGAACAGGACATCGCCGACTGCCAGAACATCGCAGCCATGATCATCGATCCCGATGGCCAGGGCATGAAGGATTACTGGCGACAGGAAGGTTATGGCTGGCTTTCGGTCGTGTTGCTTCATGTCATCTATCGGGTGCGGCGTGATGAACACCGTACGGCCTGTTTTGATGATGTGAATACCTTTCTCTCGGGCATTACCGGCGACGGCGACGCGGAAGAAAGCGACGATAATTTCGAGCATATTCTTGCCGAAATGGCGTCCTTTGATCATGGCAAATCCCATGTGAACAAGGAAGTTCGGCGCGGGGCCAACAGTATGATGATCAAGGCCCCGCAGGAACGCTCTGGCGTGCATTCAACCGCCAAAACGCAGCTGACCGTCTTTGCCGATCCGATCATCGCACGCAATACCGCGACCAGTGACTTCCGCCTGCATGATCTGATGAATGGCGATGCGCCAATGGCATTGTTCCTTGTCGTTTCACCTGCAGACAAGGATCGCTTGCGGCCCCTGCTGCGCATCATCCTCAATCTCTTTATGCGTCGTCTGACGGAACGCATGGCGTTTGGGGCTGGCCAGACGCTCGCCGGATACAAGCACCGTCTGCTTTTGATGCTCGATGAGTTCACCTCCATCGGCAAGCTGGAGATCTTCGAGGAATCGCTCGCCTTCATGGCAGGCTATGGCCTCAAGGCGATGATCATCGTCCAGAACACCGAACAGCTCTTCAAGCATTACGGTCGTGATGAATCGATCATGGCCAACTGCAAGATCCGGGTCGCCTTCACGCCAAACAAACTCGAAACCGCCAAGCTGCTCTCGGACATGACCGGTAAGGCAACCATCGTTCAGAAACGCAGGTCACGCTCTGGACGAATGGGCGACCTCGGGTCTGTCTCGGACAATCTGGCCGAAACCTCCCGCCCGCTTCTCACCCCTGATGAATGCATGCGCCTGCAGATCATTGATACCGAGGGCCGCAAACCAGTCCCCGGCGATGCGCTGATCTTTGTCGCCGGTCTGCCGCCCATCCTTGGCCGTCAAAAGCTCTATTTCCTGGATCGCGAACTGTCTCGTCGTTCGAAAATGACGCCACCCCAAATGGCGTTCTCTTCCACGCCCTCTGCATCTCACAAAGGAACCAAATCATGAAGTCACCCAACACATCTAACAACACTAACACCCCCACTTCTGCCGGTCTTGATGACCAGGACTATCTCACCTTGGCCTCCTCGATGATCAACAGTGAAAGCCAGGTTGGCCCTGTGCCGGTCGATCCGGACATTGCCGAAGCCATGGGCGCATTCTCCGAAGACGCCCTGTCTGCCGATGACGCGTTCGACAGTCATTTTGACGGTATCGACCCGACTTCTGATGCGGAGGGTTCGAACCATGGCTGATAAGAAAAGCTATCGTGATCAGGTGGTCGAAGAACTGCTTGGCCATATCGAAGCAGGCACCGCGCCCTGGCAAAAGCCATGGGAACCGGGGAAAGTCCGCATGGCCCCGTTCAATCCGGTTTCCGGCAAAGACTATCGCGGCATCAATGCCCTTTGGCTTGAAATGCGCGGGCGCTCCGATCCGCGCTGGATGACCTACCGCCAAGCAACAGCTCAGGACGCGCAAGTCCGTAAGGGCGAAAAAGGCACCATGATCGAATATTGGAAATGGTCCGAGCGCGAGAAGGTGCTCGATGACACTGGCAAACCGGTTCTTGACGAAAAGGGTGTTGCGAAAACCCGCGATGTGCGGTTGGACCGGCCACGGGTGTTTCATGCTGTGGTCTTTAATGCCGAACAGATCGATGGCCTTGCACCCTATATCGCACCAGAGCCGACCTTCAGCCCGGTTGAACGGGCCGAGCAGATCCTCAAGCAAGGCAATGTGCCGATCTTCCATGATCAGAATGACCGGGCGTTTTATCGGTCATCAACAGATCAGATCCACATGCCTCATCAGGCCGCCTTCAAAGGCCAATACGAATATTACGCCACCGCCCTACATGAACTTGGCCATGCCACCGGCCATCAATCACGCATGGCCCGCGCGTTCGGGCCGTTTGGCTCGGAAGTTTACGCCAAGGAAGAACTGCGGGCCGAGATCGCAAGCTACATGCTGACCACCGAGCTTGGCCTTGGCCACTATCCGGAACGCCACGCCGCCTATGTCGGTTCATGGATGAAAGCCATCAAGGAAGACCGCAATGCGCTGTTCACTGCGGCGCGCGATGCAGAAAACATCCGCACCTGGATCATGGAGCCGGATCTGCGCCAAAGCTTGATCCCGGAGAAAGCCAAAGAACAAGCCAAAACCATCGCCCAAAACCCGGCTGTTGAACAACAGAAGGAAAATGCCATGAGTGATGAGATGTCACAGGCTCCCAACCAGGACACCAACATCGAGCGCAAACGCATCTATCTCAATGTGCCGTTTAGTGAGAAGGATGAAGCCAAGGCGCTGGGCGCAAAATGGGATCGCCGGGCCAAGGCTTGGTATGCACGAGATAATATGGAGCTTGCGCCCTTCAAACGCTGGCAGAAAACCAAAGCCCAAACCCCTGAGCCTAGGATCAGTCCGGAGCAGGAATTTGCGGAGGCGCTGAAGGAAAACGGCTTGATCCTCGATGGGCCACCGACCATGGACGGTAAATGGCACCGGGTAGCGGTCGAAGGAGATCGCAAAGGCCAGAAAAGTGGCTCCTATCGCGGGTTCCTCGAAGGGCTTCCGGCAGGCAACATCACCAATTACAAATCCGGGCAGGATCCGGTCAAGTGGGTGGCGACCGGAACCAAGATCGATCCCAAAGAATTGGAACAGTCCAGAGCCGAAGCTGCAGCCCGCAAGGCAGCCCAGGAACAGGAACTCCGCGTGCAATATCGCGCCGTGGCCAAACGCGCTTACGGGATTTTCCAGAACGCCGAACCGGCTCCGGCCAATCATGCTTACCTGCAAAACAAACAGGTGCCTGCAGGAGACCTGCGCATTGATCAATCGGGCAATCTTCTGATGCCGATGGCCAATGAGAAAGGCTTTATCGAGAACATCCAGACCATCCATCCCGATGGCACCAAGATGTATCTCAAGGACGGCAAAAAACGCGGCCTGATGCATATGATCGAGGGCGATCCCAAAGGCCCGATGATCGTCACCGAAGGTTACTCCACCGGCCAAAGTCTGCATATGGCCAGTGGGCTGACCGTCGTGGTTGCGCTTGATTCCGGCAATCTCGCACCTGTGGCCGAAGCCCTTCACAAAAGGCACCCGGACCGGTCCCTGGTGATTGCGGCCGATGATGATCATGCCAATCAGATCAATGCCGGGATCAAGGGAGCCGAACGGGCATCTGCACTGACCGGTGCGAAGATCCTGCGTCCGGATCTGAGTGACGAAGAAAAGGCTAAGGGCCTGACCGATTTTAACGACATCCATCGGGAACGTGGTCTTGAGGCGTTGAAACGCCTTGTCACCGAACAGCTCGGCCTGACCAAACCGAAAGCCAAATCCAGAACACAGGGACGCGAGCAGCAGACTGCCAGCTTGGCGGTCTGATCCCCGAATGCCGGTGGCGCTATGTACGCCACCGGCACCTTTTTCCTCTTTCCTCTTTGCCTTTTACCAGGAGAACGCCTCATGACCGAACAAGATGCGACAGACATTTTTGAAAAGCGCGCCAATCTTGAAGGGGCTCAGGATCTTGATTGCAACATGTGCGGCCCGGCATTGGTCTTCGCCCTGCAGGCAGGCGAAAATACCTTCTCGCTTGATCTCCCCACCCTCCTGCAATGCCTCCACCTTGCCGAGCAGAAGGCATCTGTTCCCAAGCTGGGTGCCGCGTGGTGGAACAGTGTTATAAACCATTATAATATCGGTTCTTCCCTCCGTGAGACCGTCGCCGGGAGATCCGATAATGCACGTCTATAAATTGCAGGCGCAGACAGTCGACGAGAAAGAGATCGAGCGCACTGCCTTTGAACGCGACACCAGAAAACTTGAGCCCTGGTACCAGGTCACCGACGACAAACAGCGCGAATATGCCGTGTGCCCCGCGTGTGACAATCCGATCCGCCTGGTAGGGCTCTATGAGGAGCTTCCTCATACCGACCGCCCCTATGGTCGCCACACAGGCAAACCGGTCACCGGATTTGATTATTTCAATGCCGATAATTTTGAATGGTGTCCCTATGTGCGCAAGAACCAGAGCAAAGGCAGCAGTCGCAAGCGCGGCATGGAAGGCATTTCTCTCAAGATCCTTGGCATCGTTCTGACCCAGTTTGACCGGGTGATCTACATCATCCGCAAAGAGACCGGCATCTGGATCTCGCCCCAAATTGCACTCGCCATGCTGGAAAACTGGATCGAAGCTGAAGGCTACCGCTTCCATGATGCAACACTGCGCAACATCCCCTGGATGTTTGCCTATCGCTCCAAGGGGCTCTCGATCTTCGGGCAAAAGATCAGCAAGGGACAGGACGAACTGCGTCAGGCGATCATCGAAGGCATTCCCCATGCCCGTTTTGATGAAAATGGTCGTATTACAAAAGGCGATCAGTTTTATGAAGTGACCTGGTGCTTTGTCGATTACCGTCGCAAGACCGAAGACGACAGCCTGATCGAGATGGTCGAGTTTGAAGTCTGCGATGGGGATCGCAACGTGGTCTTCGCCAAAACCATAACGTTTGATCCAAGGTATTTTGCAAACCTGATCAATTACAGCAATCCCGACAAGCGGGAGCCGCATCTCATCGCAAAGGCCAAAGAGGTCTATGATCGCAAGTTCGGTGCCGATTTTACACGCAGTCTCGTCAATCTGGTTGGCGGGTTTGATGCCACCCTTCCCGAGAGTATCCGAGCCGAAATGATGCCTGGCGGTTCTCCCACAGGATCTTCCGGGCAATAGCGGAACAAGAAATGGCCACCGAACGTCACGTCATCAAAACCTATCTCAACGACGAAGAGAAAGCGCGCATTGATCAGCTTGCCCACCAGCTGCGGCTGTCACGCTCGGAACTGCTCAAACGCTTGCTGATGAATACCAAACTGCCCAGTGCCAGCGACTTTGCTGCATGGCAGGGCATTCGGGATCTGCTCAAGGTCAATGCCGATCAGGCCCGCCTGGGCAATCTGTTCAAGCTCGCGCTTGATGAGCCGCTTTCGGCAGATCTGCTCAAGAAGTTCGACAGCCTGAACCGCGATATCGAGGCGACACAGACCGAGCTCAAAGCCGCCATTGGCGATATCCGGATGCAGCTTCAGCCCGGCAAGAACCCGCAGGGAAAATCATGATTGCAACCCGGATCGGCAAGAAATCTGGTGTGCCAGACAACTACACCCGTCTTGGCCAATACATCGCCGCAGCCGAGGAAAAAGGCGAAAAACTGCATCAGTTCTGGATCCGAAATTGCGATGCCGGCACAAATATCGAGGATCTCGATCTGGCCCTTCTGGAGATCGAAGCAGTTCGGCGACAAAAGCCCGATATTGCCGACAAAACATATCACCTTGTCGTTTCTTTCCGCTCTGGCGAGCAGGACAAACTGACCAAAGAAGATCTGATGGCCATCGAGGCGGAATATGCCAAGGCACTTGGCTACGGCGATCATCAGCGTGTGGCGGGAACGCATATCAACACCGATAATTTCCACATGCATATTGCCTTTAACAAGGTGCATCCGGAAACGCTCAATGTGATCACACCGCACCGGGACTTTAAGATCCTCGCCAAGGTCTCGCGCGAGATGGAGAAGAAATACGACCTCGCCATTGATCCCGGCATGACCGATGGAAAGGAGCGCAATCCAAACAAGCTGTCACCTGCAGCACGGAACTACGAGGCACATACCTGGCAGGAATCATTCCAGCGGCATGTGTTGAAACATCGTGATGAGATACTGGAAGGCTTGGGGAAGGCCAAGAACTGGCGAGAAGCGCATAAGATTCTGGCCGAGTACGACATATCCATCAAACTGCGCGGCAATGGCATGGTTTTGATGAGCCCTGACGAGCAGGCGATGAAGGCCAGCCAGTTGGATCGATCATGCAGCAAAAAAAGCCTTGAGGAACGGTTCGGGGTGTTTGAGGCACGACGAGCAAAAACGCAGGGCAAGTCGAAACGTCGCTACAAGCCTCGCCCCCTCGTTCGACATCGCAACACCCCTGCCCTCTGGCGCCGTTATCTCAGCACCCGGAAAGTCATGCCCCGGCAGCCCAGCCTAGCGGCAAATGCCTTGCGAAACTGGAAGATGTTTTTGCTCATGGAAGCCCATCAGGATCCGCTGGCGATGGTGTTAATCATGGCGCATCGGGAGATGCTTAGTCTCTTGAGCCCGCGCACATCCCTGAAGAAAAATCGCCGTCCTAAAATGGAAAGGCCGTCGTAAAGCACACACACCTATTGGTCTCAAACATCCATACTCTCCATTTGCATGTATTCAGGCCTAAAGTATCAACATGCGGAACTCTAGCTCCAAATGAGATCACGATGGGAGGTATCGCAAACGGCAGAACTCAACGTAAAATGACTTTCATTCTCTAGCCTGAAAGTGGCAAAAAACCTCCAAATCCTAGCACTCTAGCTTCAATGACAAGTGAAACGATCAAACGATAGACTTCCAATCTAATATTGCACCTAACAGGTGCCTGAAATGGGTTAGACAAACTCAATCAACCCACCTGCACCTCAATTTGTTTGGCATCCACCAGCGTTGTGATCTCGGAATAGAGATCCGCACTTTGACCTGGCGCCGAAATTGAAATAACAAGTGCATAGCGTGCTTTGTCGCTAACACGCTTCTGACCTGCATGCGATTTCCACCAACCACCAACCGGGTAAATAGCGATAGCGTCATGGCCAGCCAGTTCAATCGCTCTGCCTCGCCAGAGATCACAATGCAGAGAACCAGCTTGAATCGCCTTTGATCCTAGCAGCCAACGGCTCGTCTCTCCATCAGTCTCTGTACCGTCTTTTGCTTGGCTAGCGGAAATTCGACTGCGAAACCGAGCATTGGTTTCAGTACGCTTCTTCATGTCGAAACGAAGACCAAAGGAACGATAGGTGTCCGGTCTGGTCGCAGCCTTGCCCGTCAGGTTTGGCTCAATGAAATATGAGAGCGTAACTTTCATGGTGACGACTTCATTTTCGAGCTGCTCAAGAGCTGTTTTAGGCCAAGGCAAATTGTAAAAATGCACCTCGTTAAAGACGCCAGTTCGCCCATCAGCCCCGTAAGTAAAAGGTTGAATTTCGGCCTGAGCCACAAGTGTAGCGTCATTGCGTGCCGATAGGATCGCACGCTCGATATTTGGCACGCCATACCCGAATTCGCGGAGGTATTGCTGCTTTTCGGCCTTCGAGCCGGTTTTCCAATGGGCCCCTCGGCCAATGAATTTTTTACGGATTGGTTCAGGCCAATGAGCAGAATCAACGGTAAGTGCACGATGTGTCTCTGGCCAAAGATCGGGTAACGCGGCCTGCAGTTGCCCAACGAAATGACCGGCCATACCTACTGCTGCACTAGTCGCCCAAAACGGAACCAAGGGGTCAGCTACTACGTCAGATCCCGTCGACAGAAGTGACACCGATGGGCTCCAACCGCAAAATCCTGTTTCATCTGACATCATGTTTCCTGCTTCGAACAGTACCTCCGGCTTAATTGGCGTTAAGTCATCAGGAAGCTGTTGTGAACCACGGCTGAACGGGCTGCGATGGTTCGCTGGTACTGCGGGGTAGAATGTTGGCGGCGGCGCTGGCGGCTCTTCCTTTCTGGTAAAACCACCGATAGTCAAGGCATTCCAACTTTGTGACGGGTCCTCCAATGGCTGAGAGGGTAAGACGTCGACAGCCATTCCTCCAGATACGTTGCCGGTGGCAACAACCATAAGCCGCTTAGTCCGCTCAAAAGCTAGAACTTTTTCATCATCTTCACCGGGCATGGCCCCGGCGGCGATTTGATCAAGTGCTCCACTCCAAGTTGACGGACGACTTGCCGGAAACTCTGGTGTGGAGGTTGCTATGCAATAGCTACGAAGTGCGTCAGGTCGCTCAATCTCAACCTTGCTGATCGCACCTTGGGTGACGACACCATAGCTAGGTGGTTTGGTCGCTGGAAAGCCTTGAGGTGGCAATAACTTCATTGATTCCGTGCCATGCGTTAACATAACAGGACCGATATTATTCATCACCAATTCGAGATCACCGTAGAGGACGAGGCCAGCTAATGGTGTACCGTGGCCACCATCGGCTCCATGGTCATCGCTACCCCAATCATTGTCGTATGCCCACGCACCGCGTAGACCGGGTCCGATCAGTGGGTGGCCTGCAGCAACACCCGTGTCGAGTGTGCAAACGACAGGAGCATCTTCCTCGGGAGCAACAACTCGTTGGGCCAGTTCTTCAACCCAATCATGCTGCCCTAATCGTAAGTCTCCGTGATTTAGAAAAGATTCGATAGTCCCCGTTGCACGGCGTATTTCAGAAATTGCACCCGGTACTCGCATCGCGAAATTAGCAACTGTGGCGGCCGCACCATGAATATACAGAACTGTTGTATCGGGGAAAATCAGCCTATCTTCATGAACATCAATATTTGTATTCCGCGCGGCAGTCGCCAACCGATCAGCCAAGGCAATTGGTTGGCGAACCCATAACTCCCACCAAATGACATCTGGTGCAGCCAAATCCACGTTGCCGGTAAAAATTGATACAGAATCGATAGCACGGACGTTTTCCAAGACCTCGAAACGCTCAACATCGGGCCGCCTGCGATTACCCGGATCAAGACCATAGTCAGTAATTCGACCTTGTAAAAAGGTACGTGCGTCATCTGGCACGAAAAGCAACGCACTTTCTGTGCGGTCCTCATTCCGTTCAGAACGAAGCACCACCACATCTTGCGTAGGAAACTCCAAGGTAGCCGGGACTTTGACCGCCTTGGTGCGAGCACCTTCGGCTGGTGGTAATGTCGCGATCTCAACGATAGTGCCCCGCTTCAACCCCTCAACGATAAGTCGAGGATCATCAACGGGTAGCGGTACATTCCCGAGAGCAACGGCGAGTTGATCGAGAAGACCTGCAGCATGCGCGGCATAGTCTCCGCGAAGCGGTTTGCGTTCCTGATTACGAGATGGGAATGTGTAAGCTGCGGTTTCACGGAAAGCGTCGATAGATATGTGCGGACGGTCTCTCGCATCGAAATTTTCTGGCTCCGCCATAAGTTCCTACTTATTCAGTTCGTGTTCCAACCTATCTTTTGGCGGAGCCTGATTAGCGACCGGATTGACGACGAAACTTACCTCTTAATGTCTGCCGATTATCCAACGCGCCCTTGAGTGCCTCGGGCGAAACCTTAGACGCCCCCTCCAAAATTGCATCCTTGACGACCGCATCCGCTGCTCGAACCAATTCGCCCTGGCTCAAACCATCGAGTGCTGAAGCAAGCGTGGGCCATGCTTTCCCAGCAACCTTGAACTTACCGAGCCTGCGCTCTACGATAGCTCTTGCGGAGACAACATCTGGTAGTGTGTATTCGATCACCTCATCGAAACGACGCGCCAGCGCTTCGTCCAAAATCTCCACATGATTTGTTGCCGCCAGAACTAGGCTGTCGGTTGAATTCGGCTCTTCCATAAAGGCTAGGACCGAATTCAGCACACGACGAATTTCGCCTACATCGTTAGGATCACCTCGGCGCGCACCGATTGCATCGAACTCGTCAAGCAAATAAACCCCTCGCGTCTGGGCGATCTGGTCGAATAGAAGCCGCATTTTCCCAGCCGTCTCACCGAAGAAGCGACTGAACAGGGATTCGAGGCGTACCGTGAAGAGTGGTAAGCGTAACTCACCAGCGAGAGCCGAAGCCGTCATCGTCTTGCCAGTGCCTGGCGGTCCCACGAGCAACATATGAGTTGCCGGAGTCTGGCCGTGTTCACGCAGCATTGCTCTTTCCTGCTGCTGGCGAACAATCCGTTGAAGCCGCGTAGCGATATCTTCAGATAGCACCATGCTCGATAACGTGACTTTGGGATAAGCGCTCTCGACAAGCCCCTGTAGTTCGCCTCTTGGCCGAGCCAATGGGATCGGCGATTGTTCACCGGCTGGCTTTCCTACGCGACGTTGGTCCCGCGCCTTCTGAACAACCCGCTTGAGTTTCTCCGCATCATCGGATCGGCCAAGGCGAGCTTCCTGTGCAGCGATCTGCAAGGCAATCGACAGCAGTTGCTCTTCATCTCCGTCGATATGCGAGTTCAGGAGTGCGAGAATTTGCTTGGTAGACATGCCCGCCTCCCTCTTTCAATTCATCTTCGCTATAATACTCTGCGATCAAGACGCCAATAGGCGCTGATAAGCGTTGTACGAATCCTATCTTAGTCACCTTTCAAAAGCCACTGTTTACTGCTCCCAATTGGCTCGCAAACTGTTCCCTGTATCCTCACTTTAAAAAGTTCGGGTATACGGATTAAATGGTTGATGGGGTGCTCTTGCCCCACCTACTCGGTACCACCCTCAGATGGTTGATAGATCGACCCCGTAGTTGAGCTCCTCTGCGAAGTCCGGTAGTCCGTAACCGATGGTTTTCTTGTAGAACGGAGAGACCTTCGCAGTGGGTGCCTTCTTTTTGTGCTTCGTGGTGTAGAGCATTCGTGCCCGCATCACCTCGAAGGAGTAACCACGCCCTTCACGGTTCTTGTCTTTGGCCAGTCGGTTGATCGACTCCGTGTAAGCGTTGGTGACGGGCATGTCCGTCTCGAAGTAGGTCATGATCTCTTCGCGCCAGTTGCCCACAGCCCTGACCAGATCGCTCCAGACTTCCTTCTGGCCTTTCGGAATGGTGGCTATCCACTCGTCCAGGGCGGCTTCTGACTGGGGCCGTGTGGTGGCGTCCCAGATGCCGTAGAAGCGTTCCTTGTGCTCGTAGGCGGCCAGCAGTTGCGGGAATGCGCCTGTCCAGGTCTCCATGATCAGCCGTTCCCGATCTGAAACTTCGTGAGCGCATTTCAGCAGGATCTTCCGGTCGCCCTTGAGGGTTCGGCTCTGGGAGGGTTTCAGCTCCTTTCTGAGGCCCTTGCGCACCTTCTCCAGGGCATCGTTGGCCATGCGTACCACATGGAACTTATCGACCACGATGCGGGCCTGTGGCAGCACGGCCTTGACCGCTGCCCGGTAAGGGTTCCACATGTCCATGCTGACGATCTCGACCTTCTGGCGGTCTTTCAGCTTCATCAGGTAGTTGGTCACCACGTCCTGACGGCGGGTAGCCAGCAGGTCGAGCAGGGTTCGCTCCTCGATGTTGGTCAGGATGCAGCGGTAGCACTTGTTCAGGTACAGCTCGTCGATGCCCAAAATGCGGGGCGTCTCGAAGCGGTGCCAGCGCCCCAAGAACTCGGCGCGGGCGTTGAAGATGTCGCGTACCGTCTTCTCGTCCAGACCTGTCTGTGCCGCCACGAAGGTGTAGGCGTGGTTGAAGGATTCCTTCTCCACGTATTCATGCAGCCGCAGCGTCATACGGAAGCCGTCCACCATCTCCGGTAGCTGGGGCCTGAAGGTTGTCTTGCAGGCCCGGCAGGTGTACCGGCGGCGGACCACCCAGAGGGTGACCCGCTTGCCGTGGATGGGCAGATCACGATAGGGAACATCACGCTTGCCGAACCGCACGAACTCACCCTGCACGCCGCATTCCTCGCAAGCGACGGGATCGGGCGCGTCCACCTGGAAGTGCATTTCGTCGTCGGTTGATTTGCAGCCCAGTACTTGGTATTGCGGCAGGTGAAGAATGTTGTCGGGAAGTTCGGTCATGGTGTTGTATAGGCGAAGGTGTCAGTCAGATCCATCCGACTCGGCATTGGTGTTTGTTTTTTTACCCAAAAAGCTGCCGGAAACGAAAAGTAAGGCACCGAGGACAATTGCAATATCAGCCAGGTTGAAGGCCGGCCAATGCCAGTCTCGCCAATAGAAATCAAAGGAATCCACAACATAGCCACGAAAGACCCGGTCAATCAGGTTGCCCATGGCGCCACCGAGGATAAGACTGTAAGCGATGGCTTCTCCTTTATGACGATTTTCAAGGATCAGCTTGATCAGAAAAATCGAGACCGCCACCGCGATCCCGATAAAAAAGTAGCGCTGCCAGCCTCCACCATTCGCAAAAAGACTGAATGCGGCACCGGTGTTCCATAGGTGCACCCAGTTAAAGAACGGGGTCACCGAAACAGACTCGCCATAGGCCATTGATTGCTGCACCAGCCACTTTACAGCCTGATCAGACGTTGCCAGCAGGCCCGATATGGACAACAGGGCGTACGGCGAGAGCTTTTTGCCAATAATGAGCATTATTTAACCCTTGAGCGCCAGAATGCGCCTGGCACCGTTAAGCACGACGAGCCCCGCGATGGTGCCGATAATTAGATCCGGATAATTGGAACCGGTCCACGCGACCAGGGCGCCGGCGGTGATGACCCCCAGGTTGATCACCACGTCGTTGGCCGAGAATATCCAGCTTGCCTTCATGTGCGCTCCGCCCTCCCGATGTTTGGATATGAGCAGCAGACAACTGGTATTGGCAATCAATGCGACGAATGCGATAGCCATCATCACCAGCGATTCAGGCTCACTACCGAATACAAAGCGTCTCACCACCTCTATGAGTACGCCCACAGCCAAGATCAGTTGCAGTACACCAGCAACATGCGCGGCACGTAACTGCATTCTCACGCTATGTCCAACCGCATAAAGGGCGAGCCCGTACACGGCCGCATCGGCGAAATTGTCCAGGGACTCTCCAATCAGGCCGGTGGACTGGGCGATCAGGCCGGCTGTCATTTCCACTACGAAAAGGAGTGCATTGATGCCGAGCAACCAGCGCAGAGTCCCGGATTCTTGCGTGGCAGAGGCTGCCGAGAACTCGGCCGCCTTGATGGTCTCCGGATCGGCAGCGACGCTTTCCTGAAGCGAGGCGCCTAGCTCCAAGGTCTTCAGTTTCGAGGTGACGGGCTCGACCTCACCGTCATGCACGACCTTCACCCGGCGGTTCGACAAGTCGAAGGACAGTGCCCGAATCCCCTCAACGCCGTTCAGGGCCAGGCGAATCATGCGCTCTTCTGATGGACAGTCCATCTTCGGCACGGCATAAACACTGACCCATTCCCCCGACGCATCGGAGGAGGCCTGCATATCGGTATCCGCCGCAGGCCTTGCATCGTCGCCACAGGGGCCTCCGCAGTTTTTACTCATGATATGACTCCACTTGAATGTGATCGGGCTTTCATTTAAAACTATATAGTAGCTATAAGGTCAATAGCGTAGAGAATCCGTTGCGGAGGAACCCGATGCGTATTGGTCAGTTGGCACAGTCAGTAGGGGTAGATACACAGACGATCCGCTTCTACGAACGGCAGGGCTTGTTGCCGCCGCCTGATCGGCAGGAGAACGGTTACCGTGTCTATACCGAGAAACACGTTGAGCGGCTGGCCTTTATTCGTCGCTGCCGCATCCTGGATCTGTCACTGGCAGAAATTCACGAACTACAGCGCTATCAGGACGACCCTCATCAGTCCTGTACCGCCGTCAATGCTTTGCTCGATGATCACATCTCTCATGTGCGCTCGCAGATAACCGCTCTACAGGCGCTTGAGAAACAACTCGTTTCACTAAGAGCGCGTTGCAACGATGACCGGGAAGTTAAGGCGTGTGGGGTTCTTGCTGGAATTAGCGAGGGAAGCATGCATCAGCAGTAGGTTGGAGTACCAACCAGATAATCCGATGAGATGTCGGTTTGCCTCACTCTCATGCAAAGGTAAGATCAACCATTTAATCCGTATACCCAAAAGTTCATTCCCTTAGGACGTTGGGCGTCAGAGCGAAGACATAATTCTCCTAAATCCCTCTTCAGATAACCGGGTGAAAAGCTTCCAAAGAAGCTTGCTTCTCCAATGTTCATTGGGCTGCTACACCCACAATATCCATCAGCTTAGCGTAATCGGTAACGACGTTGTATTTCACCCGCTTATCTTCATAGGTGCATTCCAAACCCACATCCACAGCCCAACGGTTTCAATACATCAAAGAGAATTTAATTAAGGCTCGTTGAGCATGGCAGCGCCATGTGAATAAGCAGGAAGCCGTTTGGGCTGTTTGGTGGGCCCACCAAACCTATCCTGCCCCCGTCACGACAGGTGAAAGTTGTGCCATCTCGTGTACTATCATGCAATCTTTTGCATTTTCGTGCAATCTTATGCACTCTCATGCAATCACATGCAGTGCATTGTATTTACAGCATTTTCTTAAGTACCTATCCTTAAGAGAAATCGCTGTTTTACCCTTGCGCATCAGCAATCCCGAAAGGTAATCAATCTGATCCAACCTTCGAGGATACAATCAGTGCATGTAGCAATCTACGCCCGCCACTCAACGGACAAACAGGAAACCAGTACTCAGGATCAGATCCGCCGCTGCCGAGAATATTGCAGCGTCAAAGGCTATCAGGTTGCCGACGTGTTTTTTGATGAGGGCATTTCAGGTTCTCACATTGCCAACCGCCCTGGCATAGGTTCCCTTCTGGTCGCAGCACTAAACGGACGGTTTGAGGGTGTCGTTGCGGAGGACCTGAGTCGCATCAGTCGAGATCAGGCCGACACTGCCAATTTCTTCAAAAAGATGATGTTCTTGGGCCTTCCTGTTGAGACCGTCACAGATGGAGTAATCAACGAGCTGCATATTGGTCTGAAAAGCACCATGAATGCGCTCTATCTCAAGGATCTGTCTGACAAGACCCATCGTGGCGTGATCGCAGCTGTTCTGCGTGGTGGTGTGCCGGGAGGTCAACTCTACGGCTACGACCTTGTGCATGCCCTTGATGAATTTGGCGAACCCATCCGAGGCAAGCGTAAGATCAACGACGAGCAAGCTGCAATCATTCGAGAGATATTTGAATATTACGCCGAGGGCAGAAAGCTGAAACATATCTGCGACGATTTGAACCGGCGCGGCATTGATTCCCCCAAGGGTGGTAAATGGGCACCTTCGAGCCTTGTAGGCTCGTTTGTCCGACAAACCGGAATGCTTCGTCAGACGCTCTATAACGGCGTCGTCACCTTCAACAAAATGCAGTACCGCAAGCATCCGGAGAACGGCAAACGCCTATCAATCATGCGTCCGGAAAAGGAATGGATCACAGTCCCAATCCCCGAATTGACCATCATTGACGATGAGACTTTCGCAAAGGTCCAGAAGGCTCTTGATGAACGATCCAGCAAACACCTTCAGCGCAAAATGATACCCACTGTGATGACAGAAGAGGAGAAACGCGAGACATCCATTCGCCGCTCGAAGGAATGGCGTCGCAAACAGGCTGTAACGAAGAAGCGTGCCAATGCTCTGTTTGGCGGCAAACTCTATTGCGGGGAGCACAATGAGAAAATCACAGCAACCTATGCAAAGCATTATTCTTGCCCTGTTAAAGGCTGCGCGAACAGGAACCTTCACTATGACGAGATCATCAAGCTAGTATTGGATGCCGTCGCTGAACTCGACGAGGCAAAGATCATTGAGCATTTCAAGAGCGATGAAATCCAACAAGTTCGCGCTCATCACGCACGCGAGATTGAACGCCTGTCTCAGCATCTCGAAGATCTTCGCGCCAGCATCAGCAAGGTTATTGATGCCTTGGGCCCGGACGCACGTTCAGCTGAAATACGCGCGTTTTTTGACGATAAAGCAGAACAGATACAACGTACGAAACTTGATATCGCAACTCATAAACGTGAGCTTTCAGACAGCGCCCTACCACGCAAACTCGCCGGTATTATCCAGAGACACCAAAAGTTGATTTCATGCCTATTGAACTGGTCACGAGATCCAAAAGCAGTCGGCCCCCTAAGGCAAACTATTAATCGGATTATCCTAAAAACGTTCCAGTCGAGGCATGAGGTTCCCGTTCAACGAGCCTGCTTTGCCGATTTTGATTTCGACGCTCTTATCACTATTCATCAAAGCCAAAACTGAGTTGTATTCCCTTGAATTATCGATCTATTGTTCCTTGGAATTAACTAGCCAACATCTCTGGCACACAAGAGCAAAACAGCGCCTAGTTTAAATCGAGAGAAATGCTCACAACTGCTTAAGCATCAAAGTTCCGACAAGTTTGCCACAATATTGCCACTTGACCGCATTGATACATCAAGATAACCATTGCGCTGCAACATTGTGATAGGATTCTCCTTTTGCGGATCATCTCGTGCATACTTTCGGTTATCATCGCGTTGACAGTAATGCTGTCTGGCGCTGAGGCCGTGCATGCCAAAGCCGCTGATATTAACAGTGGCCATCACAGTGTTGTCTCCGTCATGGCTGACAGTAGTTCTCACACACAGGATCCATCGCACAACGATGTTTGTGGCATGGCTGTTTGTGGTCCCTATGTGCAGCAAATGTCTGGTAACTGGAACGCTGCACCTGTTTTGTTGTCTGTAAAGTACTGGGCAAAAGACAGAACGCTCTCGCCTGCAGAGCTTGATGTTAGCGTCAAACCTCCCCGCACCTAAGATATTCAGTTCCTTATCTAAACTGCATTCGTGACGTAATCTGTCGCTATGAGTCCGATCACTGACTCTGTGTAAGGTTTGCGTAACGAGATCCTTTATACTGAATTATCTCGGGAGCATTTTCATGCCCAAATACACTACTTCTGTCCTTCGCCTTGCTGTTGCTTCCGCCCTTGCTATGGGTAGCCTTGCCGGTATCCAGACTTCTGCATTTGCTGGTGCAGGTCATAGTGGCGGTCATAATGATGGCGTCGAAATCGGAGCGCCTGGCGATATCTCTGATGTTCGCCGGACAATTCGGATCACGATGGAAGACAATTTCTATGACAAGGAAAAGATTGTTGTTCGCGGCGGCGAAACCGTTCGTTTTCTAGTCGAAAACAAGGGTGAATTCGTTCACGAGTTCAACATTGGCACCGCAGCCATGCACGCGGACCATCAAAAAGAAATGATGATGATGATGGAACATGGGGCCCTTGAAGCAGACAAAATCAACATGGCCATGATGGAAATGGACATGGGGAACGGCGAAACCATGAAGCACAACGATCCGAACAGCGTGCTTCTGGAGCCGGGTGATTCTGCCGAGGTGATCTGGACCTTCCCGAAAGACGCAGAACTTGAATTTGCGTGCAATGTACCAGGCCACTACGAGAGCGGCATGGTCGGTAAAGTTCGCCTGCAGTAACCACTGCGCAGGGTCTCGCGCCAGAGGGAATCCCTCCCTGTTGCCTCTGGCGCACCTCAACCATCGGAGATCATGAGAATGAGAAAACTTCTTGGGCGTGCCCTTTTGGGGGCGCTAAGCACTATTGCTGTGTCAACAGCAGGGTATGCGGCAACCTATAATCTGTCTGTCGATTACGTTACCATCGACACAGGTGATATGAAAACCAAAGCAATTGGCTATAACGGGTCCTCGCCCGGTCCGACCTTGCGCTTCAAAGAAGGCGAAGATGCCGTCATCAACGTGACGAACAACCTGGACGAGACTACATCTATCCATTGGCATGGGTTGATCCTTCCCTACCAGATGGACGGTGTGCCGGGCATCAGCTTCACCGGGATCGAACCGGGCGAGACTTTTACCTATCGCTTTCCTGTCAAACAGAGCGGGACCTATTGGTTTCACAGCCACTCTGGCTTCCAGGAACCAGATGGCGCTTACGGCTCAATTGTTATCGAACCCGAAAAACGCGAGCCATTCAAGTTCGACCGTGAATATGTCGTTGTTCTGAAAGACAAGCACCCTCATTCCGGGGCGCGTATTCTGCGCAACCTAAAGATGATGCCGGACTACTACAACCGTAACCAACGCACGCTCGGAGACTTCATCTCCGACGTTTCGGAAAACGGTTTGGGAGAAACTCTCTCTGAACGTGGAGACTGGGGCAGCATGCGCATGATGCCAACAGATATTGAAGACGTTCAGGGCTTCGTCGGCCTCATCAATGGTAAATCACCGGAACAAAACTGGACCGGACTATTTGAGCCAAACGAACGTGTGCGCCTGCGCTTCATCAATGCATCGGCCATGACTTACTTCGACGTCCGCATTCCGGGACTTGAAATGACTGTTGTCCAGGCCGACGGCAACAATGTTCAACCGGTCAAGGTTGATGAATTCCGCATTTCGGTTGCAGAAACATACGACGTGATTGTTCAGCCGACAGCTGAAAAGCCGTATGCAATCATGGCCGAATCAATGGGACGCTCGGGTTATGCATTCGGATCGTTGTCGCCGCAAGAAGGGTTGAAAGCTGAAATGCCAGCCAGACGCATGGACGCTCCGTTGCTGACAATGGCGGACATGGGAATGGATCACGGTAGCATGGCCGGAATGGATCATTCTTCGATGGGCAGTGGTAACGAGAACGGTATGGCTGGAATGGACCATTCGAATATGGCCGGAATGGATCATTCTCAGATGGGAATGTCCAAAGATGATCCCTTCTATGCCGCTGGAAGTGGTTTGACACCAAAAGCAGCCAATGGCGGAAAGTTCCTCTCCTATGCCGACCTGAAGGCACAGAAGCCTTTGTACCCTGAACGGCCTGCAACGCGTGAAATTGAACTGCGCCTTACCGGAAACATGGAACGCTATACGTGGTCAATCAATGGCGTCAAATATGAAGATGCAGAACCTATCCGCTTGAAATATGGCGAACGGGTGCGCTTCAAGTTCGTCAATGAGACCATGATGTCACACCCGATGCATTTGCACGGGATGTGGTCAATCCTCGATACTGGCAACGGTAAATGGGATCCGGTTAAACACACCATCAATATCAACCCTGGCATGACCGTTTATTCGGAAACCGAAGTTGATGAACCTGGGCAATGGGCTTTCCACTGTCACCTTAGCTATCACATGGCTTCTGGCATGTTCCGAAAAGTGGTTGTAGAGGGCGGTCCAGCCGTCGCGGCACTTGAGAATGGAGTTCAATAACAATGAAAACACTAACTTTGGCCGCGATTGGTGGTGGTGTTCTTTCCACGATCCTGTCCTTCTCGTTCACTGCCAAAGCAGACAATCACATCTTTTATGGCATTCAAATGGAGCAGTTTGAATACCGCTCTGGTGACGAAGGGGAAAATCTTTTCGTTTGGGATGGTGATGCATTTGTTGGCACCGATGAACTGAAGTTACGTTGGCAAGGCGAAGGCGAGCGTGATCTCAAAAACGACCTTTACGAAAACTTCGAGAACAGACTGGTCCTGCAAACACCAATCAGCGACTTTTTCGATGCCAAAGCCGGTATTCGTCTGGATACGCCAAGCACAACAGATCGTTGGTATGGAACCGTTGGAATCATGGGGCTTGCTCCTCAATGGTTTGAAGTCGACGCTGATCTGTTTGTCAGCGAGACCGGAGACGGCAGTGCGCGGCTTGATGTTGAGTATGAAGGCTTGCTGACCAATCGTTTAATCCTCACACCTTCGCTTGAGCTGAATGCTGCGTTCTCTGACGATCGCGAGATTGAGGTCGGACGCGGGTTTTCAAGCGCAGAGATCGGACTGCGGCTTAGCTATGACCTCATCGACCGTGCCGTTGCACCGTATATCGGGGTTGCCTATGAGCGGAAACTCGGCAAAACCGCAGACTTTGCAAAAGATGACGGCGAAGATTACGAGGCAACTTACCTCGTAACCGGTCTCCGCCTTCTTTTCTAAGCATCACACGACAGGGAGGACTTTCCTCCCTGTCTGTTTTGCCGAACCTTCTCAAGGAACCTAACTACAATGATGGAAATCGTCCACGATATGGGGCATCGCTTGACGCACTACATATCAAGCGATGCACACTGGTGGGTTCATCTTGTATTCCATTTGGTGGTGTTTGGGGTGCCGGTTGCGCTAATTATTATTCTCAGCGCGACGGGATACAGGGCTTTAAGACGCCGCAGATCTGTTCTTGCGCAACAGGCTCAAAAGCCCTCGGCAAAGAGCGGAACAGCGCTCCTGCAGTACATATTCAGAGCTTCATGGAAGCGGCAGATAAAACTGGGGCTACTGGCGACGGCCTCTTTGCCGGCTCTTTACATGAGCCTCGAGCTTCCGAAGTTGATCATCAACAACGCCATTGAGTCAGGACATTTTCCAGTTACCTATTTAGGAATGGAGTTCTCTCAAACGATGGCTTTACTTACTCTCTGTCTGCTTTTTTTATTGGCGATTGGCGTGCATGGCTGGCTGAAATATCAGGTTAATTTGCAATCCGGTGCGCTGGCAGAACACATGTCACGCCGCCTACGGCTTGATATTTCAAAATTCAGCTTTCGAAAGCCATCCCCCAAAGGAGGGGAATTGATTCCGGTTATTGTGCAGGAGGTAGAGCCCGTAGCTGGATATGCTGCAGAGTCGATTGTGCTGCCTTTGTTACAAGGCGGTACATTCCTGACGATTCTGACTTTCATGCTCGTGCAAGATTTGGTTTTGGGCATCGCCGCAACCGCACTGTTGCCGCTTCAGATTTTTGTCATCCCCAGATTCCAGAAGAAAATTAATGCTTTGTCTCGAACGCGGCTGAAGGAAGTCAGAGTTCTCGGCGAGAAGATAGGGAACATCTCAAACGATAACCAGCCAGGTGCCCGGGATATTTACGGGTCATACAAGCGACTTCACGACCTTCGTCTCTCTATCCACAAGAACAAGTTCGCCATGAAGTCTTTAAACAATTTCATATCACAGATGACGCCCTTCTTCTTTTACACAATTGGAGGGTATCTGGTGATAAAAGGCGATCTCACGCTCGGGGCTCTAATCGCAGTATTAACTGCATACAAAGACATGGGCGCTCCGCTAAAAGAGCTCTTTCGCTACTATCAGGCGCAAGCCGATGCTCACGTCAGATACTCCGAAATCAAACCTTACATCTCAAAGGAAATCAACAGTACGGACAACCGGCTTGCAGATGTAACGGTTCTGTCTGAAGTCGGTTAAAAAAAACGTCCCCTTAATTGAGGTAGGTCAACGTAACTCGATATTTAAGGGCATAAGTGTTACGTTACTGCCCAAAGGAAGTTTGATCAATGAATGCACAGCAAGCACTAATACGCGCCGTACTGATCCTGCTCGTCGGGATTAGCGCTATAATGCTTGCTCCCCATATTGCAGTCGCGTCGACTGGATCTTTTCCTGCGCATTCTGCAGAACTCAATGGTTTTGACGTTGAACACCAGCATGACCTGGCTTCGTGCTGCCCTCAGGTTTCTTGTCACTCCACATCAGCGGTCCTTACCGAGATTATCCTACCGGTTTCCGAGTTTTCCCATGTACAGAACGGGATAGAAGAAGTGTCCCTTCAGCCGGTATCTCGGTCATGGATTTTCCAGCCTCCCATATCCTGATCCTCCCGAACAAATAGCGAATAACTGTTCTGGGTTCTGCACCTGCCGATGGCATGCGTACAGATCGAGCCTTGGTGTTCTGCACCATGCTGCTTTCAGACGGAACAGTCATACCTAAAGGTATTTATGGGATGGCGAAGAGAAATGGAAAATATTCTCAGTTGGTTGCTTTGGGGAGCCTTCATCATATTGATGATGCGCTTTGGTTGCGGTGCTCACATGTTTGGGCACAAAAAGCACACCCACAATAAGAAACAAGCGGACGGTCAGGCTGAGGCAATCCGATGGGAGCACCCTCAGTCCGCCGTTGACCCGGTTTGTCATAAAACTGTCGATCCGCGCATCGCCAAAACAGCCATTTATGGCGGTGAAGTATTCTACTTCTGTTCAGACACCTGTCGTTCGAAATTTGAAGTGTCGCCAGATACCTATGTCGATGGCAGCGCAATTAGCCGACAAACTCACGTATCGCCAAGCTAGTTCAGCGAAATCAATAGGCGGCAGCAACAGGACCAGGGTTGACTAGTTCCCTTGGTCTCACGTGTCTTCGAATATTTGATACATACGCATAAAACAAAGGCCCGAAGAAAATGAAAAAACAAATCAATTGGCCAAAGTATTTGGTTATCGGTTTTTTCGCAGTAGGGATCATCGCCATGACCCTGAATTCGTTTCTGCCCGGGAAAGATGACATCAAAGATCTTGAACTGACCGATAGCGGAATTGCGCTCCCCAGTTTCAGCAAGGAAGCCATGGTAGGAAACCAGCTTTTCGATATGAACTGTGTTGCTTGTCACGGAGGCAATGCAACAGGCACAGAGCAAGGCCCGCCGCTGATGCACAGAATCTACAATCCGGGACATCATTCAGATCGCGCATTCTATCTAGCTGTTCAAAACGGGGCAAAACAACATCACTGGCCCTTTGGCGATATGCCAGCCCAGCCTCAGGTCAGTTCGGAACAGGTAGCACGGATCATTCGTTATATACGCGAGCTGCAAGAAGCAAACGGCATCGCGTACCAAAAACACCAAATGTGAGGCAGGAATGGATCATCAGGCAGAATACAAGAAAAACAGTATCTCGCTCCTTGGCGCCATATCCATGGGCACCGGTGTTATGATCGGAGCAGGAATTTTTGCTTTGACCGGACAAATTGCCGAACTTGCAGGAAAGTGGTTCCCGTTGTCGTTCCTGTTTGGCGCACTTGTCACTGCTTTTAGTGCTTATACCTACATCAAGATGTCCAATGCTTTCCCGTCTGCAGGCGGGATCGGAATGATCCTCCAAAAAGCATACGGGCCGGGAGCCATAGCAGGCGGCGCAGCATTGCTGATGGCCTTTTCGATGGTCATCAACGAGAGTTTGGTCGCAAGAACATTTGGAACCTATGTTTTGCGGGCGTTTGACCTGACAGAGCTTGAAGTTCTTATACCGGTATTGGGTGTTTGCCTGATAATTTTTGCATATGCTGTTAACAGAGCTGGCAACAAATCGGTTGGCCTGTTTTCAATGGTCATGGCCGCGTTGAAGATCGGCGGCATTGCATTGTTTGCAATTGCAGCGCTGTGGGCTGGTGGATACTCGTTCGAGCCGTCATCACCCGACGGCGCGAGCTTTCCATTGGCCGGTTTTGTCGCATCAATTGCTCTTTCAATTCTGGCCTTCAAAGGGTTCACAACGATCACAAACAGTGGTGCTGAAATCGTGAGCCCTCATAAGAATGTGGGTCGTGCGATTACGTTCTCAATCCTGATTTGCGTTGTCGTATATATTCTCGTGGCGCTTGCTGTTGGTTCAAGCCTTGACTTGGACGAACTGATAAAAGCCAAAGACTATGCCCTCGCCCAAGCTGCACAGCCAGCATTGGGGCCCATCGGATTTTATCTGACTGTGCTGCTCGCAGTCGTTGCGACGGCGTCCGGTTTGCTAGCAAGCGTGTTTGCGGTGTCAAGAATGCTCGCGATGCTGACCGATATGGAGATGATCCCGCATAGTCATTTTGGAATGTCGGGTTCAATCAAAGACCACACACTTGTTTACACGGTTGTCGTGGCAGCGCTGTTGACAATCTTTTTTGATTTAAGCCGGATCGCTTCACTTGGCGTGTTTTTCTATCTGGTCATGGATGTGCTCATCCACTGGGGATGCTTTAAGTACCTACGACAAGAAATAGGAGCACGCGGCTTTGTAATGATTACAGCAATTGTCTTTGACATCATCGTGCTGCTCGTTTTCGCCGGCATGAAATTGCAAAGCGACCCATCCATTGTTCTCATTGCAACTTTGATGATCGTTGCTGTGTTCATTTTTGAACGTTGGTTCCTGTCAAACTGGATAAACCAATCGGCCAAGGCGCACAGTCACGATCACTCAGAACATTGATTATCCGCAGTGACATTGCAGCATAACAGCAGGAAGCAGACCATGTCTGATCATCATCATAAGAAGCACCAGGATAATCACAAAATGTCTGATCAATCAGGACAGTCGACGGATCCTGTTTGCGGTATGTCGGTCACGGTGGATGCCGATACACCACGCTCTCGGTACGGCAGTGAGACATATTATTTCTGTTCGCAGAAATGTAAGGGCAAGTTCGATAGCTCTCCTGAGAGCGTATTGTCCTCAGAGGAAGAGACATCTGCTGCAAACAGCGCTTCGTCATCGACTTCGGGTCGCTACACCTGCCCGATGCATCCAGAGATCATACGATCCGAACCTGGTTCCTGTCCGATCTGCGGAATGGCACTGGAACCGATGGATATGCCAACAGAAAATGACGCACCAAACCCCGAGATTCGGGATTTCAAAAAGAGATTCTGGTTAGGCGCAGCTCTTACGGTGCCGCTGATTGTCCTAACGATGGGGCCGTTTGTTGGTTTGGGTTTCATCCGGGAAATGATTGGAGAACGCGTTACTCTTTGGGTGGAGTTGGTTCTCGGAACGCCTGTTGTCCTGTGGTCCGGCTTCCCATTCATGGTTCGTGGATGGCATTCTGTGGTGAACCGTTCTCTCAACATGTTCACCTTGATCGGGATGGGCGTTAGCGCAGCTTATATATTTAGCGTCGTCGCAGTGATTTCTCCGGGTATTTTTCCTGATGGCTTCAGAGACGCACAGGGACATGTCGGTGTGTATTTCGAAGCTGCAGCTGTCATCGTTGTCCTTGTGCTTCTTGGCCAACTAATGGAATTGGGGGCTCGGGAACGAACCGGCTCGGCAATCAAAGCGTTATTGGGTCTTGCTGCGAAAACAGCCCGCATTATTGAAGATGATGGTTCTGAACGAGAAGTTCCTCTTGAGGATGTAACCGTCGGAATGCGTTTGAGGGTTCGCCCAGGTGACAAGATACCTGTCGATGGCGTTGTCGTTGAAGGACGGTCGTCAGTTGATGAATCCATGATTTCGGGTGAACCCGTTCCAATTGAAAAAAATCCAGATGACGATGTCACCGGAGCAACAATCAACGGAAATGGCAGCCTGATCATCCTGGCCAAACGGGTTGGCAAAGATACTGTCTTGAGCCAAATCGTTGATATGGTCTCCCATGCTCAGCGAAGCAAAGCGCCAATCCAAAAGGTTGCAGACACGGTTGCAGGCAAGTTTGTGCCTGCTGTTATCCTGGTTGCTTTGATCGCCTTCGTCGCTTGGGCCATCTGGGGGCCCGATCCGTCATTGTCATACGGGCTTGTCGCAGCGGTTGCTGTTCTGATCATTGCGTGTCCCTGCGCCCTTGGTTTGGCAACGCCGATGTCAATCATGACAGCGACCGGCCGTGGTGCACAAATTGGTGTGCTCATTAAAAATGCAGAGGCCTTGGAGCGATTTGCGAAGATCGATGTGCTCATTGTCGATAAAACCGGGACTTTGACAGAGGGTAAACCAAAACTTGCAGGTGTAATCGCCCAACCGGATTTTCAGGAGGAGGAAGTTCTTTCTGTCGCTGCGGCGCTGGAAAAGGGATCCGAACATCCATTGGCTGACGCCATTGTCAGTGCTGCTCAGGAGCGCGGATTGTCCCTTGATAAGGCAGAGGAATTTGAAGCTGTAACCGGTCAGGGCGTCACCGGAAAGGTGGGTGGCAAGTCGGTTGCCCTAGGTAATAGCAAACTCCTTCAGACTCTCAATATCGATCATTCTGCTGTTGATAAAATAGCAAATGATCGGCGAGATATGGGGGAGACGGTAATGCATGTTGTTATTGATGGAAAGATTGCTGGGCTCATTTCCGTTGCCGATCCGATAAAGCAAACAACATCGGATGCCCTGGCCGCATTGAAAAAGCAGGGCTTCAAAATTGTCATGGCGACGGGCGACAACCAACGAACAGCAAAAGCTGTTGGCAGTAAACTCTCGATTACCGATATCCGGGCCGATGTCTCACCGGAAGATAAGGCCAATTTGATCAAAGAGCTAAAAGATAAAGGTCATCAAGTCGCGATGGCGGGTGACGGTGTTAACGATGCCCCCGCACTTGCACAGGCCGACGTCGGAATTGCGATGGGTACGGGGGCGGATGTTGCAATCGAGAGTGCAGGCTTCACTCTTGTCAAAGGTGACCTGAGCGGGATTGTTCGCGCCCGCGAGCTCTCGGAAACAACCATGCGCAATATCCGACAAAACCTCTTCTTTGCGATGATATACAATGCAGCAGGTGTGCCGGTTGCCGCAGGGCTACTTTATCCGTTCTTTGGCATTCTTATCTCGCCCATGTTTGCCGCTGCAGCCATGAGCTTGTCTTCGGTATCTGTTATTGCTAATGCATTACGACTTCGTAGAGCAGGCCGCTAACTCAACGCGCTGAACAATTTGCAGGGATGGATCAATTTGTTGGCAATCATTTATCGCCGACAAATTTTCCAGCCCTGTTAAATGCCGTGGTTGATCAATATCCCCGCGTTTTGCATTCTATGTCGGCTGAAACTGGAAGCTTTCTATGTCCTGTCCTCATTTCAATTAATCGTGCTCTGGCTCTAATCACATTTGTGAATACTCTCTACCACTAACTTTTGGCGATTAGCCAAAATAGCAATTTCCGCTAACATCTGATTTCTAACAACGTCAACAACACACTGGCTCTTTGCTGACAGGCGCAAAGTATTTCCATTTAGCGATGCTTTGATCTTCGACAACCAAGCTCTAGGGTTTCGGCATTCGGGCATTTCACGTCTTGAGAGCGTCTCGCATATCTCCAACCATATTTCAGGTGTACCCTTTTCTTGCACTTCACAAGGTTGATAGTCACAAGTTTCCTCTGACATGATTGGTTTTAGTACGTCTAGAGTGTCGAGTAACATCAACCGCGAAAGACGCTTTTTCCTTCGTCGTAATCCATCGAGCTCCAGCCTAACGGCATCAATGCCAACGCGGTCAATCGCTTCATTCACCCGTAAACACGCATTCGCCAATGTCCAGGGCTCCGAACACAATCGCTGCCACTCTCTAGCTAAAATCAAACATTGATCATCGACGGCAGGAAGGACGGTTGCTCCGGTTCCAGAAACAGTATTTGCCTGTTCCTTCTCATCCGTGTTTTCTTCTTTATCCGTGTTCTTCTTATTGGAACCGGCATCACGTGCCGGTTTAACAGCGGCATCAGGTGCCGGTATGATGGAACCAGATGCCGGTTTAGAGCCAAGGCCGATCAACTGATAAGCATTGCGATTACGAAGTCTGCCAACAGCTCGGCTTAGCTTGGCCACCAATCCAAGCTCGGCCAAACGCTTAAGCGCCTGACGCACCTTACGATCAGACAGTTTTGCCTCACTGGCAATCGTTTCAATCTTGGGAAAGCATGCCTGAGTGCGGTCATTGACGTGCGATGCCAGAACGACGGCAACACAGATTTCGGCAGTCGACAAATGAGGATGATGAAGGATCTGTGTCTGCACCCATTGCCAGCGGGCAACGGCAGACGTTCCGACCGGTACAGATTGCTCTGCAACCGCGCCGGTTTCCGCTTGGGAATATGAAAAAGTCATGCGTGGTATCGGCCAGAGTTCAAGCATCGCATTTATTCTTGACAAAGCGATCCCGTCGCCTAAACTCGACCTCAGTTTTGATGAGGGGCCAAGCTTAAGCCTTTCCAAGAACCCGCTGCGCCAACAGCGGGTTTTTTATTGCCTAAATTCTTGAAAAGTCTGGGAAAATGAAACTCGGTTGCGCCGCCTCCTCTTGATGAGGGTATGCGCCCGAACTTTTTCTCTTGTTTCGCGAATCCGTCGAGTCTATATCTCAAAACTCAGCGGATCGGAAAGAGTGGTTGCGGGGGCAGGATTTGAACCTGCGACCTTCAGGTTATGAGCCTGACGAGCTACCGGGCTGCTCCACCCCGCGTCAGTGGGTGTATTCTGTTTAGGCGCTGGGCTTTAAACAGATAACGCCGCTCATGTTTGAAGCGGCGTTGGATGTTTGGGTGTGTTTATAGGGAATATGATGCTGTATTTGGAAGGCCCGGCGGTGACCTACTCTCCCGTGCCTTAAGACAAAGTACCATCGGCGCAGGCTGGTTTCACTTCTGAGTTCGGGAAGGGATCAGGTGGTTCCCGGCCGCTATGGCCACCGGGCCGTCCAAACACAGCGAAG
>NZ_VDEZ01000008.1 GCF_017922435.1 Thalassospira sp. ER-Se-21-Dark
CGGTGGCCATAGCGGCCGGGAACCACCTGATCCCTTCCCGAACTCAGAAGTGAAACCAGCCTGCGCCGATGGTACTTTGTCTTAAGGCACGGGAGAGTAGGTCACCGCCGGGCCTTCCAAATACAGCAACATATTCCCTATAAACACACGACTTTGAAAACCCTCGACCTTAACCGGTCGGGGGTTTTGTCGTTTCAGGCTTTCAGAACTTGGTGTGCTGCGACCTCACAGCGCTGTGAAGATATGTGTGGAATGTCTCACGCCTCTTTGACTACGCGTGTGCGAATGGTGCAGTGACGAATTTGCCCATCACCCTTACGGTTAAATCATCACTTGGACTTGAGTGTCCTCATTTAACCGAAGGGAAAAGACGATGAAAAAAGCAATGGTTCTGGGTGCAGCATTGAGTGCTGCTGTCTCAATGGCCGCGATCAACCAGGCAGCGGCCGATGGTGCTAAGGAAAAATGTTTTGGTGTGTCGCTGGCGGGGCAGAATGACTGTGCCGCTGGTCCGGGCACGACCTGTGCCGGTACCTCGACTGTCGATTATCAGGGCAATGCCTGGAAGCTGGTTCCGGCCGGTACCTGTGAAGATATGAGCTTCACCACCGCGGATGGCCGTGAAGTCATGGGCAGCCTGGAAGCGCTGGATCGGGATATCCCGCAGGGCTAAGTCCCGCAGTCCCCACGCCTAACCCCAAGCCTAATCGCGTCCCAACGGACGGTCAGCACAGATCTGCATATGTCTCCCCCTGTCCCGATGTGCTGGCCGTCCACCCGCGTAAACGGCGAAAAGATAAGGTTGCCCCGATATGACACCGCTGACACAGCTTCCTGAACGTGCAGGTGTCGGCTTCAAGGCCGAGCACGCCCAAGATATTTTTGGCGCAGAGCCAACTGTCGGCTGGTTTGAAATCCATCCGGAAAACTACATGGTTGCCGGTGGCCCAAGACTTGCCATGCTCGAAGAGCTTTGTGCGCACTATCCGGTGTCCATGCATGGCGTCGGGTTATCACTTGGGGGTGGAGAGCCGTTAAACAAGCACCATCTGGCCGACCTCAAACGATTGGTTGACCGGTTCGATCCCGCCATGGTGTCGGAACATATCGCATGGTCCGCCCATGAGGGGCTTTATATGGCTGATCTGCTGCCGACCCCGATGACGCAAAGCTCGCTCATGCAACTGGTGGATGCCATCAACACGGTGCAGGACTTTATTGGTCGGCAGATTCTGATCGAAAACCCGACCTCCTATGTGCCGCTGCCACAGAATTCGATCCCCGAACTTGAATTTATCACCGAGGCGGCAGCGCGCAGCGGCTGTGGTTTGCTGATTGATGTAAACAATGTTTACATATCGGCCCATAATCTGGGCTTTGATGCCAATGCGTTTATTGACGCGGTGCCCGGTGATCTCGTCGGTGAAATTCATCTGGCCGGGCATGAGGAAGACGCTAATCCCGACGACAATGTTTTGATCGATACCCATTCCCGGCCAGTGGCCGATCCGGTTTGGGATCTGTTTGATCGTCTGATCGCCCGGATCGGGCGCAAGCCGACCCTGATTGAATGGGATAATGACGTGCCTGGCTGGGATGTGCTGGCGCGTGAAGCAGCCCTTGCTGACCGTCACCTTGAATATGCCGTGAATGAACAGTTTGAGGCCGCGTCATGACGGAGCTTAAGGCATTTTATGACGGCTTTAGCGATGCCTTGATGGCCCTGGAACCGGATGCGGTGCCAAGTAGTGTCACTGATGGTTACGCGCACCGCTTTGCGATTTACCGCAACAATGTTCATCGCGGCCTTTATGACGCGTTGGGGGCTGCGTACCCGACCGTGCGCAAACTGGTCGGGGATGGTTTTTTTGATCAATTGGCACAGGGGTTCGTTCAATCCGAAACCACACGTGCGGGATCGCTTGCCCTTTACGGGGCGGGCTTTGCTGACTTTCTGGCAAACCATCCGGTGTGTGATCGTTTGCCGTATTTGCCAGATATCGCACAGCTTGAACGTGCCCGGCTTGAGGTCAGCACATCCGAAGACGCCAAGCCGCTTCTGGCAGAAGAGCTCGGCGGGCTTGAAGATCAGTTGGAAGCCATGACACTGCGTGCGCATCCGGCCTGTCAGGTTGTGGCGTCGGAGTATCCGATCTTTGCCATCTGGAATGCGCAAAACCCGGTCGATGGTGCCGAGATCGGTAAAACCAGCATCGTGCAATGCGCTGAAACCGTTCTGGTCACACGTCCTTATATGCAGGTTGAAATGCGCGTGATGACCCATGGGCAGGCGGCGTTTTTTGCGGCGCTAACCCGTGATGGGCTAAGCCTTGGCGCGGCGTGCGCCCATGCCCTTGAGGCCGATGCGAATTTTGATGTGATGGCGAGCTTTGCCACGTTTTTAACAATCGGGGCATTTGATGCCCGCCTTAATATCCCGAGAGGAAACGGGCATGATGATGCATAATGTAATCGGCGGCTACGCCCGTCTGGAGACGAAAATGGACGCCCTTGGTGGGCGCGATGTTATTGGCATTGCCAGCCGGGGGCTTTTTGTTCTGTTGCTGCTGCCCTATTACGTCAACAGCGCGATGACGAAGATTGATGGCTTTGGGCTGAGTGCGGGCGCATTCGCGCAGATCCTGCCACCGATTGCCGAGCAGTATCTTTATGATACTGCCGCCATTCCGTTCTTCCCGTGGCACCTGATTGTCTGGGCTGGCACCCTTGGCGAGTTTGTCTTGCCGATCCTGATTGTTGCCGGCCTGTTCACCCGCCTTGCAGCCCTTGGCATGATTGGCTTCATTGTGGTTCAGACGGTCGTGGATGTTGTGTTTCATGGTGCAGCTCTGGGCGGGCTTGCCAACGGGTTGCCGACCGAGCTGATCGATCATCGCCTGCTTTGGATTTCGCTTCTGGTGGCACTGGTCTTTGCCGGTGGTGGCAAGCTGTCGGTGGATCGATTTCTGTCGCGCCGAAAGGCCTGACAGGGTGCTATATCGGCAACAACATCGGCGCCATTGATGCGACCAAAAGCACGGCCATGATGATGTTAAAGATGCGGGTTCTGTTGCCCTGACTGATAAAGGATCGCATGGCCGCGCCAAACAGCGCCCAGCTTGAAATGGATGGGATGTTGACCAGGGCAAAGACGGCGATCATCAGCAACAGCCCCTTTATGCCTGCTGACGGGACCGTGTAGGTGACTGTTACGATCAGGGCGACAGTCCAGGCCTTCGGATTCAGAAGTTGCAACATTGCGGCCTGAAAAAATCCGATCGGCTGTGCTGTCGCCTGATCTTTGGTCTCAAGCGATCTGATCTGCGATATCTTGTAGGCAAGCCAAAGAATATAGCCAAAGCAGATAACACGCAGTACATCCTGTGCCATTGGAAAACGTTCCAAAATCTCACCCAAACCGAATCCCACCACAAACACCATCGACAAAAATCCACTGCTGATGCCAAGGATCAGCGGGATGGTGCGGGCAATGCCGAAATTGGCACCGGATGCCAGTAGCAGGAAATTGCCCGGGCCGGGCGAAACGGACATGACAAAGGCAAAGCCGATCAGGGCTGTCAGGTTTTCTGGGCTCATGATTTGATCATCCATCTGGGTATGCGGTCTGGTGATCATTGATCATTTCCGGGGGCGCGTCTTTGCGATAAACTGCCAATAAATTATCAGATCGTTCCAAATCGCGATGATGGATAAAATGCAGCAAGATGTGCTTAGTGACGTATGTGCCGGATTACGGTTGCGTAGTGATCTGTATTTCACCGCGGAGCTCGCCGGGGATTTCAGTGTGCATATCCCGGCGGACGGCGCGCGCATCCGGTTTCATCTGGTTTTGGCGGGCGGGTGCAAGCTTTTGCTGTCTGAAAATGCACCACCAATTGATCTTTGCGCAGGTGATCTTGTGCTGGTGCCAAATGGCCGTGGGCACATTCTGTGTGATGCGCCGGGAACAAAGGCGCTTGCGTTGTCTGATGCGATGGCGGCCGGGTTTGATCCGGGTGCCGGGATCTTGCGCAATCAGCCTGAAGGCGCGGGGGATGTGAGATTGCTGTGCGGGTTTTGCGCCTTTGATGACGATGATCGTCATCCGGGTTTTGGTCTGATTGAGGATCACGTGATCCTGCGCGCAGAGGACCCGACAACACAAGCGCAATCCTCAATCGTGGCGATGATCCAAGCGCTGGCACAAGAAACACAGCCCGGTTGGCGCAGTGCCTTGGCGCGTCTGATGGAGGTCCTTGTGATCGCGCTTATGGCAGCACAATTAAAACGCGCCGATCTGCCGCAAGGTTTCCTTGCCGGATTGGCTGATAAGAAAGTCGCATGCGCACTTTCAGCCATTCATACCCAGCCGGAACGTGACTGGACTGCGGAGCTTTTGGCCAAACAGGCCGGGATGTCGCGGACGCGTTTTGTTGTGCGGTTTGGGGACTGTGTCGGGATTGCGCCAATGCAATATCTGCAAAATTGGCGGATGCGACGGGCCAAGGCGCTTTTGCGCGATACCAACTTGTCGATGGATGAGGTTGCCTTGCGCTGCGGCTATCTATCGATGCCGGCATTTTCCCGACGCTTCAAGGCGCAATATGGTGAAGGGCCGGGGGCGTTCCGGCGGGGATTGCGGCAGCCGGTGGCGGGGCAATAGGCCCTGTTTCGAAAGCCTATTTTGCCGCAACCCGGTCGTTCTGGGCGCTCGCATCGCGCAGGCTTGCGAGGTATTCTTGGCTGATCTCGTGGACCGCCATGATATGCCCGTAAAGCAAGTCTTCGGCTGCCTTGACGTCACCGCGCAGGATGGCATCGACGATGCCCTGATGTTCTTCGTGCGAGGATGCAAGGCGCGACAGGCTTTGGAACTGCACGCGGCGGAACGGGGCAACGCGCCGACGCACCGAAAGCGTAACATCCACCAGCACATCATTATGCGTGCCACGATACAGCGTATTGTGGAATGACCGGTTCAGCGTTTCGTAACCGTCGCTATCACCCAGACGCACCGTTTCGGCCAATTCATGGTGCAGGCGTTCCAGATTGTGACGTTCGCCGCTTGTCATGCGCTTGGCTGCAAGCCGCCCGCAGGTGCCTTCCAGTTCTGCCATGCTTTCAAACATCGCTGTTAGCCGTTCCGGGGTGGCGAGCGAGACATAAACGCCGCGATTGGGTATCTTTTCGGCAAGTTCGGTTGCAGTCAGAAGCTGCAAGGCCTCGCGCACCGGTGTGCGTGAGACGCCAAACCGCTTGGCCAGAAGCGGCTCTTCCAAGCGCCGCCCGGGGGGGAGCTTTCCTTTGACGATGTCATCTTCCAGCGCCTGACAAAGCTGTTGGGCAATGCCGACCTGCTCGGTCTGTTCGGACGGGGTGCTGAGCGCTTGGCGAAGCTCGATCATCTGAAGTCGATACCCTTCTTGCGAGGTTTGGTTGGGCTCCTGTTGATCAAATGTATACACCAATTTTCAAGGCAAGGCCAAGTTTCTCAAGGGTTGTAAAATCCATACATTTTTTCGCGCCAGTTCCTGCATATTTATTGTGCAGTAAAAATGTGCAACGTACTATTTTGACTAATTAATCATCATTTAAGGCAGAAAAGAATAAGGAGAATTTTGTTAAGTAATTGAAAAATATGCAATGGCATGTGTGTTGCAAGATGTATACACAGTGCGGAATGCATTCCGTTGAGATCACGTTTCAGAGAAATAGCTATCTCTATCAGGGAGACATCAATGACAAACATTAAACGGCGCGATTTTCTGACCAAATCGGCAATCGGTGCGGCAGCAACCGGCGCAGGCGTTATCGCCGCACCAAGCATCGTTCGTGCGCAGGAAACCTTTAACTGGAAAATGACCAACGCCTATGGTCCGGGTTCACCCTTTTATGTGACCGGTCCGGGCAGCCCGGAAGATTTCTGCAAGCGCGTGACGGAAATGTCGAATGGCCGTCTGAACATTCAGCATTTCGCCGCTGGCGAACTGATCCCGGCCCTTGAAGGTTTTGACGCGGTTCAGGCCGGTACGGTCGAAATGAATGCGGCCAATGCCTATTTCTGGGCAGGTAAAATCTTTGCCGCCCAGTATTTCACCACCGTTCCGTTCGGTCTGAACTTCCAGGGTGTGAATGCCTGGCTGTATCATGGCGGCGGGCTTGAGCTTTGGCATGAAGTTTATCAGCCTTATGGTCTGGTGGCCTTCCCGATGGGCAATACCGGCGTTCAGATGACCGGCTGGTTCCGCGAGCCGATCGAAAGCCTCGATGATTTCAACGGTCTTAAAATGCGTATTCCGGGTCTTGCCGGGAAGGTCTATCAGCAGATCGGTGTTGAAGTGAAATTGCTTCCGGGCGGGGAAATCTTCCCGGCACTGGAACGTGGCGTGATTGATGCGGCCGAGTTCGTTGGCCCGTATCAGGACCGCCGTCTGGGCCTGCAGAAAGCCGCCAAATACTATTACACCACCGGCTGGCATGAACCGTCCAACGTGACCGAACTTCTGATCAACCAGAAAGCCTGGGAAAGCCTTCCGGCGGATCTGCAGGCGATTGTCAAGAACGCGGCTCAGGCGTGCAACCTTGATAGCCATTCCTGGTGTGAAGCCAACAACGCAGCCGCCCTGCGTGATCTGGTCGAGAACTTTGGCGTTACCGCGCAAACCCTGCCAGATGAGGTCGTGACCAAGCTTAAGGACATCACCAAGGATACCCTTGAAGCCGAAGCCGCCAAAGACCCGATCACCAAAAAGGTCCATGACAGCTTCATGGCGTTCCGCGATACCCACCGTGAATGGGCCGCGATCAGTGAAAAGCCCTATCACGGGATCATTTCATCGAAAGGCGGGATGAGCTGATATGACCTCGACCCGTACTGAGCCGTTACCGGACCGTGTTCTTGGTCTGGTTGTCGATATTGCCGGATGGGGCGCTGCGATCAGCGGTCTTGCCCTTGTTCTGGTGGTCGGTGGCAATGTGTTGCTGCGCTATCTGTTTAATTCCGGAAGTGTGGCGATGCAGGAACTTGAATGGCATCTGGTGTCGCCAATTGCCCTGATGGGGATGGCGTATGGCATGCGCCATGGCGGCCATGTGCGGGTCGATTTCCTTTATGAACGTCTGGGCCCGCGGGCCCAGGCGATCATCGACCTTTTCTCGGCCGTTTTGATGGCGGTACTGGGCGCGGCCCTGATCTGGTTTTCGATCCCCTATGTTTCGCAATCCATCATGATGGGCGAAGGCTCCCCCGATCCGGGTGGCCTGCCATATCGCTTCTTGCTCAAGGCCTTTATTCCGATCGGGTTTGGTCTTTTGCTGCTTCAGGCGATTGCCCAGGGCCTTATGAATTATCGTCAAATCGTTGCGGGTAATCGCAGCAATCCTGCCTTTGATGCACCTGATGTGGTCACGCAAACCGGTGCAGGAGACTAATCAGACATGACCGGAAATGAATGGCTGGCCATCGGTATGGTCGGGGGCTTCTTTGGCTTCCTCGTGCTCGGTGTGCCAGTGGCAATCTCGCTTGCGATTTCGGGATTTGCCTTTGGGATTATGGGGTTTGGCACCGGTTTGTTTAACCTGTTGCCGGCACGCGTTTACGGGGTTGTGACCAACTATACGCTGCTTGCCTTGCCGCTTTTCATCTTCATGGGTGTGATGCTTGAAAAGTCCAAGCTGGCCGAAGAACTGATTGATGTGATCGGTCACGCCATGGGCCGGCTTAAGGGCGGCATGGGCCTTGCCATCGTCATCGTTGGCGTTCTGATGGGCGCGTCTTCGGGCGTGGTCGGCGCAACCGTGGTGACGGTTGGTCTTTTATCTCTGCAGCCCCTGATCAATCGCGGCTATGACAAGGGGGTCGCAAGCGGCGTGATTTGCGCATCAGGCACCCTTGGGCAGATCATCCCGCCCAGTCTGGTGTTGATCCTGCTGGCTGATATTCTCGGTGAATCTGTCGGGACCTTGTTTGCTGCGGCCATGGTGCCGGGCTTGATCCTTGCGGGTATGCTTGGGCTCTATCTTGTGCTGCTCGGAATTTTCAAACCCGACATGGTGCCCGCCATCCCCAAGGATGAACGCGATGCCATGAGCACGCAGCAATTGCTGATGAAGATTGCCAAGGTGGTCGTGCCGCCATTGGCACTGGTCTTTGCCGTGCTGGGCTCCATCGTTGGCGGAATTGCCGCCCCGACAGAGGCCGCATCGATGGGCGCACTTGGTGCGTTGTTGCTTGCACTGTTTTCCGGGCGTCTGAATTTGCGCGTGATGCGCGATGTCTTGCATGACACGCTGATCACCAGTGCGATGGTGTTCTTCATCCTGATCTGTGCGCAGCCCTTTGGTCTGGCCTTCCGTGGCTTGGGCGGCGAGGGGCTTGTTCATGCGATGTTTGAATGGGTGCCAGGTGGCGACATGGGCAACCTTCTGTTCATGATGGCTGTGATCTTTGTGCTTGGCTTCTTCCTTGAATGGATCGAGATTTCCTATATCGCGCTTCCGATGTTTTTGCCGGTCTTTCTCAATAGCGGGATCGACATGGCATGGCTTGCCATTCTGGTGGCGATGAACCTTCAGACCAGCTTCCTGACGCCACCGTTTGGCTGGGCCTTGTTCTTCCTTAAGGGGGTGGCGCCGCCATCGGTTTCGACGGTCGATATCTATCGCGGGGTGATACCGTTTATCGGTATTCAGGCGCTTGCCCTGATCCTGTTGTTTATCTTCCCGGAACTGACAAGCTGGTTGCCAAATCTGATCGGCTGGTAGGCCGGTTTGGAAAACAGGCATTCTACAATGTGAAAAGGCGCTGAACGGAAACGCAAAACAGCGCTATGAACAAACCGGGCATGTCGCAGATCACGCGGCATGCCCGCAAGCATAAGGCAGGGAGATCAGCTGATCATGTTACGTTCAAGAACCGCACTCGGTGGCATGGTCACCGCACCCCATCATCTGGCGTCCGAGGCCGGACGTGACATCCTGCGCGAAGGCGGAAACGCGGTCGAGGCGATGATTGCCGCCGCTGCGACCATTGCTGTTGTCTATCCGCATATGAACGCGATTGGCGGCGATGGTTTCTGGCTGATTTCCGAGCCGGGTAAAGACCCGATTGCCATCCGCGCTTGCGGCGGTGCGGCGGAGCTTGCGACACCAGACTTTTACCGCGAACAGGGCAAGGCCGCCATCCCGGCCCGTGGTCCGTTGGCTGCCCTGACAGTCGCCGGTGCGATCGGCGGCTGGATCAAGGCGGCCGAGGTCGCGGCATCAATCGGCGGCAAAATCCCGCACAGTCGCCTGATGCGTGATGCGGTCCATCATGGCAAAGCTGGGGTTCCGGTTACCAAGTCACAGGTGGCCCTGACCGCGACCAAAATGGCAGAGCTCAAAGACTCACCGGGGTTCGTTGATACCTATGCCGCCAACGGTATTCCCGCGATTGGCGATGTGCTGAAACAGCCGGCCCTTGCGGCAACATTGGAGCATCTTGGCCTTGTTGGTTTTGATGATTTTTATCGCGGCGATATCGCCCGGACCAATACGCGCGGGCTTGAGGCGGTTGGAAGCCCGCTTCGCCTTTCGGATTTTGAAGCCTGTCACGCCAAAATCATGACGCCGCTGTCGGTCAAACTTTCCAGCGGCACGGTGTTTAACATGGTCCCGCCGACCCAGGGTGTCGCATCGCTGATGATCCTTGGCCTGTTTGATCGCCTGGGGCTGTCCGGCGCGACACTGGACGGGTTTGACCATGTCCATGGATTGATTGAGGCGACCAAGCGCGCCTTCCTGAAACGTGACGCCCATGTCGGGGATCCGGACCGCATGAACATCGATCCGATGTCGCTGCTATCTGATGAAATGCTCGATCATGAGGCCGCCAAAATCGATATGAAAACAGCACTTCCTTGGCCGCATGTCGCCAAGCCGGGCGATACGATCTGGATGGGGGCGGTTGACGCCAACGGTGTTGCGGTCAGCTATATCCAAAGCATCTTCTGGGAATTCGGATCGGGCGTTGTGGTGCCCGAAACCGGCGTTCTGTGGCAAAACCGCGGTGCGAGCTTCACACTCCATGATGGTCCCAATCAGCTGGGACCGGGCCGCCTGCCGTTCCATACGCTCAACCCGGCCTTGGCGAAACTCAATGATGGATCGGTGCTGACCTATGGCACAATGGGCGGCGAGGGGCAGCCGCAAACCCAATCGGCAGTCTTTACCCGCAATGTGATCTATGGACAGGACCTTCAGGAAGCGATCACGGCACCGCGCTGGTTGCTGGGCAAGACATGGGGCGAAGACACGACAACGCTTAAACTCGAAAACCGCTTTGATCCGGCCCTGATCAAACAACTGAAATCAGCCAGTCATACGGTCGAGCTCGTCGGTTCTTATGAGGATATGATGGGCCATGCGGGCGGTATCCGTCTGCGCAAGAATGGCGTCATGGAAGGAGCGGCTGACCCAAGGGCTGATGGTTCGGTTGCTGCGCTGTGAAGCCTCGTCGAAGTCATTGGTTTCAAAAAAAAAACGGCAATCGTTTCTGTTGAAGCCCCGGATGAGCTAATTGGTTGATTCGCCGGTTGGTTTTGCTACCTTTGTTTTGTGGGTCTGTTCGCTTTTAGCAACGGAGCAGTTTAGCAAAGGAAGTGATGCCTTGAGTATGACAGTTTTAGTTCTGATCGGTGTCCTTGTATTTCTGGTCGTCTTGTTTGGCTATGGGGTCAGTTTGTATAACCGGCTGGTATCCCTGCGACAGGCCGTTCAAGAAGGGTGGAGCGGGATCGACGTTCAATTGAAACGTCGTAGCAATCTTGTTCCGAACCTGGTGGAGACTGTTAAAGGTTACGCTTCGCATGAAAAGAAACTGTTCGAAGAAGTGACTGAACTCCGGGCCAAAACGTCAGCGGTCGGTCCGGAAAATGCGCCACAGAGACAGGAACTTGAAGGGCAGCTTTCTACAGCGTTGATGCGCATCATTGCGGTTTCCGAAGCCTACCCGGAATTGCAGGCCGATAAGACCTTTATCGAATTGCAGACTGCACTTACAGAGTTGGAAAATCAGATTCAGATGGCGCGGCGATATTATAACGGCACTGTTCGCGAGTTGAATATTGCCGTGCAATCCTTTCCTGACAATATTGTCGCAGGCTGTTTCGGCTTTGCCGAGCGCAGCTACTACGAGGTCGAACATGCGATCGATCGTCAGACGTCCAATGTGAAGTTTGATTAATGTTTTCCGCTGCAAAAGGTATGGCGATACGTAGCTTCGTAAGCCTTTTAATGCAGGGGGCTTGGTGCATTCTTGCTTTTGGGTTGGTTGCCTTCCCGGTTGGTCCGGCTGCCGCCCAAAGCTTTTCAGAACGCATTACTGATTTCACTGTCAACATAGTGATCGATCACAGCGGATCGATTTCGGTGCGTGAAGACATTTCGGTCTATGCCAACGGCAACCAGATCAAGCGCGGCATCTTTCGTGATATTCCATTGGTCGTTGCCTTGCCGTCTGGTTTCTATCAGGTTAGCCAAATCGAGATCAGCCGCGTGTTTCTGGATGGCCGTGACGTTGCCTATCGCACCGAAAACATCGGCAGGGATATTCGCATCTATATCGGCGAGCCCGATCAGTTCTTATCCTATGGGGATCATGAATTCACCCTGATCTATAAGATGAAAGATCAGTTGTCGTTTGGTGAAGATATTGATGAACTGTATTGGAATGTAACGGGCAATCGCTGGCAATTTACCATTGATAAAGCCCGCGCCACCATTCATTTGCCGGATGATGCTGTTCGCACCGGTTTTGCGGCCTATACCGGATATGAACGTGAACGCGGCGCGCAGTTTCGTGTGCCCAAACCCGATAACGGCAATGTCTTTACAGTCGAAACCACCGAAAAACTGGTGCCGGGCAAAGGGCTGACATTTGCGGTGTCATGGCCGGCCGGTCATGTTGTGCGGCCAGAAGGCCCGATCAATCTGGACCAGTTGATGCGCGACAATATTGGCATTGTTATCGGCTTTGGGATTTGGCTTTTGCTTGTAGGTTATCTCATTTGGGCATGGTCCGGGTTTGGCAAAGATCCTGCTGGCCCCGCTGTTATACCGCGGTTTCAGCCGCCAGAAGGCATGTCTGCAGCCAAGGTGGGGTTCTTGTGGCGCAATGCATCGGCCGGGCGAACCTATGCTAGTCGGGCCTTTGCCGTTGTCCTGACCAGTCTTGCCGTGAAAAAGCGTCTGTCGATCAGTGTCACCGGGCATGAGGAATATGTTCTGAGCAAATTGTCGGGCAAGATTGATGACCTTTGCGATGATGAGCAAACCGTTTTCAATTCTCTATTCCGCGAAGCAGGTGTTTCTGAAATCATCATTGGCGACGAATATCGCCAGGAAGTGCAAAGTGCCCATAACTGGTTGGCCAAAATCTATGCACCAACTAATCGCGACACGCATTTCATCCGCAATGACCGCGCCTGGCGGATCGGATGGGTGATCGGCACTTTGTCATTGCTGGCTGTGGTGTTGCTTGATCCGTCGATTGCTGCGCACGACGCAGAAAGCTATGTCGGGGCGTTGGTTGGTTGTGTGGTCTTTTCGGTCGGCTTCATGATGGTGTTCAATGTCCTGCGTCGTTTCTGGTCGGGTATGTCAGCCGGGGACGGCTGGTATGTCCGGCTGATCCGCGTGCTGTTGATAGGTGCTGGTTTCATGGTGCCGTTTTCCGGGGTTGCGGTGATCGTGGCCGGGGTAATGTCACCGGTTGCCATCGGGGTTGCGGCATTGCCGGTTCTAACCTGTGCGCTGTTTGGCATCTGGCTTGAAGTTCCCAATACGGCGTTTCTCACGGTTCGCGCCGAAATCGAAGGTTATCGCCGCTATCTGACCATGGCCGAGGAAGACCGACTTAATTTTGCCAGCCGCGAAATGGGCGATGCCATTGCCATTTTTGAAAAGCATTTGCCCTTTGCCATGGCCCTTGATGCCGAACAGGTCTGGACCGAACGGTTCGAAGCCTTTTTGAAATCACGTGCCTCGACCGATCCAAATGCGACGCAATCGTATGATCCTGCATGGTATCGCGACAGCCGGCGCGGTTGGCTCGGTCTTGGTGATTTCGGATCGCGCAGTGTCGGGCGGCTTGGTGCGGTGGCAGTATCGCACGGGGCGCCATCAATGCCTTCAACTGGCTTTGCATCAAGCGGCGGTGGTTTTTCCGGTGGCGGACGCGGCGGCGGCGGCGGGGGCGGGTGGTAATTGCAATCGCAATCGCAAGCGACAACTAGCTGATAGTATCGCTCCGCCGCACCCGTTGTTGTTTAGGAAAATTTCCACTCAATCACATGCCGATACGTCTCGCCGGGCTTAAGCCAAGGGCTTGGGAAGTCCTCTCGGTTGGGGCTGTTTGGGTAGGTTTGCGGTTCAAGGGCAATGCCGCCCGATCTGTGCAGCGGCACGCTGTTTTCGGTTTTCATCGCATCATTGAAATGCTGTGCGAGGTAGAATTGCAAACCGGCCTCGGTCGAAAACAGTTTGATCGACCGTTTGCTTGTCGGATCTGCAAGGGTGGCGATCTGGCGTAATTCACCGCGTGGGCCGGTCAGGCAGAAATTGTGATCAAAGCCCTGTTTGGCGTCTGGCAGGTTGGCGGAAATTTTGGCAGGTTTCTGGAAATCATAGCCTGTGCCAGCGACATCCTGCGCCGGGCCATCCGGGATCAATTTTTCATCCACCGGAAGCCATTGTTCAGCATTGATCTGCAAAACGTGATCGCTAGCACTATGGTCAAATTTGCCCGTCAGGTTCCAATAGGCGTGGCTGGTCATGTTGACCGGGCAGGTTTGATCGCAGGTGGCGTTGATTTCAAGACGCAGACGATTATCCGCAACCAGTGAATAGGTCGCAGATGCGCTCAAATTGCCCGGATATCCCTGGTCGCCCGCCGGCGAGGTCAGCTTAAACGTAACACTGCGCTCTGTTTGATCGGAAATGGTCCAGAGCCGTCTGTCAAAACCATCCGGTCCGCCATGCAGGTGGTGTTCGCCTTCGTTGGCGGCAAGCTGAGCGATATCGCCGTTTTCGTCCGGGTAGCGCGACTTTTCAATGCGGTTGGCATAACGCCCGCACACGGCCCCGATATAGCTGTCCTGATCAAGATAGGCGGCATCATCGATTAGGTTGACCGCGATATTGGTTTCCTGACCATTCTTTGGGTCACGCACATAGACCCCGCAAAGACGCGCGCCAAGCGCAGAAACCAACACGCGAATCTGAGTACTCTCTAATGCAGCGCGGGGGGCATTTTCGCCCTTTTGAAGTGCAATTGTATGGGGTTCTGCCATGTTTGGTATCGCCGTGATTTGTGGTTTTTGATTTTTATCAAGATATTGATTTTTATAGATTTTGTCCAGATTTGATGTCGCTTTGCGCGATCACTCTAAAGGATGAGACACTATATGGTTGAGGGTCTAAAAAACATATTGTAATACTATATGGCTTTTAAGCAATAAGCCACTCATAGGGAGGAAATCGTGGTAAGTTTTAAGAAGATGGCAGTTTCTACTGCCGCAATGGGTGTTGCACTTGGTCTGTCGTTTGCTGCACATGCAGAAATGATGATCGGTTTCTCGCAGATCGGTTCGGAAAGTGGCTGGCGTACGTCTGAAACGGCGTCGATCAAGGCCGAAGCTGAACGTCGTGGAATTGATCTGAAATTCTCCGATGCACAGCAGAAACAGGAAAACCAGATCAAGGCAGTCCGTTCCTTCATCGCGCAGGGCGTGGATGGCATTCTTCTGGCACCGGTTGTTGAAACCGGCTGGGATCAGGTTCTCAAAGAAGCAAAAGACGCCGGCATTCCGGTCGTCCTCGTTGACCGTGGTGTTGATGCAAGTGAAGACCTGTATCTGACCAAAGTGGCGTCGGACTTCGTGGTCGAAGGTGCACTGGCCGCGGCCTGGCTGGCTGCTGAAACCAATGGCGTTTGCGACGTTGTCGAACTGCAGGGAACTGTTGGTTCGTCTGCCGCCAACGACCGTAAGGAAGGTTTTGAGTCTGTTGTTTCCAACTTCCCGGCCATCAATATCATCCGTTCGCAGTCCGGTGACTTCACCCGTTCCGGCGGCAAGGAAGTCATGGAAAGCTTCCTGAAAGCGGAAAACGGTGGTGCCAATATCTGTGCGGTTTATGCCCACAATGATGACATGGCACTGGGTGCCGTTCAGGCCATCAAGGAAGCCGGTCTGAACCCGGGTGAAGATATGCTGATCGTATCCATCGATGCAGTGCCAGATATCTTCAAGGCGATGGCCGATGGCGACACCAACGCCACCATCGAACTGAACCCGCATTTGGGCGGCCCGTCCTTTGACGCGATCAAGGCGGCAAAGGCTGGTGAAGAAGTTCCGAAATGGATCAAGGCAAATGGCCCGCTCTATCTGCCTGATACCGCTGCGGAAGAATACAAAATGCGTAGCAAATAACCTCTGACTTCCCCCATGGGTTCTGCCCATGGGGACTAGAGGCACGCTTCTCATTGCATCGGACGTGCTCCGGCGATTGCCGGGGTGCGTCCGGCTGTATCCGCAGCAAAAGACTTCAAAGACAGACTAGGGAGAGGGGCAGGATATGTCAGACACAGTGCTTTCAGTGCGCGGTGCGGGGAAGTTCTTTCCTGGCGTCAAGGCGCTGGAGGATGTGGATTTTGACCTTGAACGCGGCGAAATTCACGCCCTTCTGGGCGAAAACGGGGCCGGTAAATCGACCCTGATCAAGGTGATTACCGGGGTGCATCCGCGCGATGCCGGTACGGTGTCACTCGAAGGACAGGAAATCCATCCGCAGCATCCCGGGGACGCGCAGGAACTTGGCATTTCAACCGTTTATCAGGAAGTCAATCTGGTGCCGACACTGTCGGTCGCCGAAAACCTGATGCTGGAACGCCAGACCCGCAAGTTCGGGTTGATTTCATGGAAAAAGACCGAGGCCGATGCCAAGACCGCCCTTGAGATTTTGGGGCTTGATATTGATGTCAATCGGCCGCTGGGCTCCTATTCGGTGGCGATCCAGCAACTGGTGGCGATCGCGCGTGCTGTCGCCCTTGATGCCAAGGTTCTTATTCTTGATGAACCGACCGCATCACTTGACGGCGAAGAAATCAAAACACTGTTCCGGATCATGGGCGAGCTGCGCGACAAGGGGCTGGGGATTGTTTTTGTTACCCACTTCCTTGATCAGGTTTACGCGGTAACCGACCGTATCACGGTGCTCCGCAATGGCCGCCTGGTGGGCACGTTTGTCACCAAGGAGCTGGCCCAGATTGATTTGATCAATCACATGCTTGGTCGTGAACTGGCTGAAGTCAGCGCGCATCGCCATCAGGACGAAGGCAGCTACGATGGCCCGGCACGCCAGATCCAGATCAAGAATTTGGGCAAAAAGCGCGTGCTTGAGCCGGTTTCACTCGATCTGAAAGCAGGCGAGATTGTTGGTCTGGCAGGTCTTTTGGGATCAGGCCGTACAGAGCTTGCCGAACTGGTGTTTGGTACGCAAAAAGCCGATAGCGGTTTGGTGTTTCTCGATGGGGAGCCGGTTATGCTGCGTTCCCCGCGCCATGCGATCCGGGCCGGTTTCGGGCTGTGTCCCGAAGACCGCAAACAGGACGGCATTGTTGCCGAACTGAGTGTTCGTGAAAACATCGTGCTTGCCCTTCAGGGGCGGCGTGGTTGGCTGCGCCCGATCCCGCGCGCCGAACAACAGAAATTTGCCGATGACATGATCAAGGCACTGGGCATCGCAACCCCCGACAGTGAAAAGCCCGTCGGGCAACTGAGCGGTGGCAATCAGCAAAAAGTCATTCTGGCGCGCTGGCTGGTGTCCAAGCCGATCCTGCTGATCCTTGATGAACCGACACGCGGCATTGATGTCGGTGCACATGCCGACATCATCAAACTGATCAAGGAACTCTGTGACGAGGGGCTGGCTTTGCTGGTCGCGTCATCCGAGCTTGAAGAAATCGTTGCCTTTGCCGACCGCGTGGCTGTGATGCGTGATCGTAAAAAGGTTTCTGAACTGGTGGGTGCGGAAATCACCCAGAACAATATCATCGAGGCAATTGCACGATGACCAGTTTAAAAGACAAAAAGAAAATACGGGAAAGCAGCACCATGTCTGCATCTTCTTTGTTAAGTCGGCCCTGGTTTGGTCCGGTCGCAGCACTGATCCTGATCGTGCTGGGGATCGGGATAATTTCACCGGATTTCTTCAACATCCGCATTGTTGACGGCCATCTTTACGGATCGCTTGTCGATGTTGTCCATCGCGGGGCGTCGACCGCCCTTGTTGCGGTGGGTATGGCGATTGTCATTGGCACACGCGGCATTGATCTTTCGGTGGGCTCGATCATTGCCATTTCGGGGGCGGTGATGGCGGTTCTGATCCGCGATACCGATCTGCATCCGGCTGTGATTATCCTGGCCGCCCTTGGTGCCGGGATTTTGTGCGGTTTGTGGAACGGCATCCTTGTTGCCTTCCTTGATATTCAGCCGATCATTGCAACCCTGATCCTGATGGTGGCCGGTCGCGGCATTGCCCAGATGATTACGGGTGGTCAGATCGTAACGTTCCACGGCGAATTCTTCGAGGCAATTGGCAGCGGTTATTTGTTGGGTATTCCATGGCGGGTGATTATTGCGGCTGCCGTGATTGCCGCGATCTATTTCATCATGCGAAAAACGGCACTTGGTCTGTTTGTTGAATCGGTTGGTGGCAACGCACGCGCCAGCCGCGTCGCGGGCATCGATGCACGCGGTATCAAGCTGATGGCCTATGCGGCATCGGGTCTGTGTTCGGCCTTTGCCGGGATCATCATTGCCGCGGACATTCGTGGTGCTGATGCTAACAATGCCGGGCTTTGGCTTGAACTGGATGCCATTCTGGCCGTGGTTATTGGCGGTGCGTCGCTGATGGGCGGTCGGTTCTTTATTGCGATGACCGTGATTGGCGTTCTGATCATTCAGGCGCTGACCACCGGCATCTTGTTGTCGGGGCTTCCGTCGCAATACACCCTGATCGTCAAGGCGGCGGTGGTGATGGTCGTTTTGCTGGTGCAGGCGCCAAAATCCCGCGAACTGGTCGGGCAGGCGATGGAACGCATGAAGCGGGGGAAATCCGATGAAAATTAATGAACGGTTTTATCCGATCCTTGCCACGCTTGCGGTTCTGGTACTGCTGTATGGCTACGGGATTGTTGAACACCGTGCCTTTTCCGACACCTATGTTCTGGGCGCGCTTCTGACCGATAATGCCTTTTTGATCATTACCGCCGTTGGCATGACCTTTGTCATTCTCTCGGGCGGGATTGATCTTTCGGTTGGGTCGATGATTGCCTTTATCGGGGTTCTGATGGCCGAACTTGTGACCGGCTTTGGCATGCATCCGGTGACGGCGGCTGTGGTTGCGATGATTGTCGGATCGGCATTCGGGGCGTTTATGGGGGTGATTATCGCCAAGTTCGATATTCAGCCCTTTATCATCACGCTTGCCGGGATGTTCTTCCTGCGCGGCATGTGCTTCCTGATCAATCTGGATTCCGTTCCGATTGATCATCCGTTTGTCTCAGACTTTGCCGGGTTCAAGGTTCAATTGCCCGGTCGTGGCTGGCTGACGGCATCGGCACTTCTGATGTTGGCGACCGTTATTGGCGGGGTGGTGATTGCCCATTTCACCCGGTTCGGGCGCAATGTTTATGCGATTGGCGGGGATCGGCATTCGGCAGAATTGCTGGGCGTTCCGGTCCATAGCACGATCATCCGGGTCTATACCCTTTCGGGCTTTTTCAGTGCACTTTCGGGTGTGGTATTCGCCTTTTACACCGCGTCGGCCTATCCGCTGGCAGCAGTCGGTGTGGAGCTTGATGCGATTGCCGCTGTGGTGATTGGTGGAACGCTTCTGACCGGCGGGATGGGCTTTGTGCTCGGCACGTTCTTTGGCGGGATCATCATGGGGGTTATCCAGACCCTGATTGCGTTTGACGGGTCGCTCAACAGCTGGTGGACCAAGATCATGATCGGGGCGCTTCTGTTTGGCTTTATCGTGCTGCAACGCCTGATTACCCGGTCGTTTTCGGGGATGCGGGCCGGCACGACATAAAGCGTCCGGCGATCAAAATACCTTCCTTCAAAACGCCCTGTTTGAAAAAGCAGGGCGTTTTTTCTGTTCCCGACATGGCCGGTTTTGATCGTGCAATCAGGCACCGGCGCAGGGGCAAAACTTTTGACAAAAAAATTGGTCAATCAGCAGCATTATTCATTTTTGGTGAATAATAAGCCGTGTTTGCGCCAAACGCGCTACCCGGCGTTTTGGGGGTAAATTCAAATAGTATGAGGAATGGACAGCCGTGATTGGATCAACCGTCCCCGTCTTTCCGATTACAGACCGATCTGATCCCAGTCATGTTCAACCGACATGCCGAGTTCCTTGCGCAGTTCGCGCATGGTCCGGCGCAGCAGGCCGTGCATTTTGCTGCGCGCCTCTTCGGGGTCGCGCTGGCTGATGGCGGCATAGACCGCGTGGTGATCCGGCAGCGACTTGACATGCGCCTTGGGTCCGCCCGATGACAGGCGGAAAGATCCGATCAGGGCGGTTTCAATCAACATGCCGAACGATTTCATGAAATCGTTGCCCGACGCATCCAAAATACCCTGATGGAACACAAGGTCGGTAATATAGACCGCCTCGGTGCCGGGTTCGGCCTTTTCCATTTCGAAATAGGCGGTTTCAAGATGTTTGATCTGTTCCGGGGTTGCGCGGACAGCGGCCATGGCGGCGGTGTTGGGTTCAATGATCAGGCGCGTTTCAAGCAGGCTATAGAGAAATGCCGGGTCCGGGTCCGGGAAATGCCAGGACAGGACATCGGGATCCAGCAGGTTCCAGCTTGAACGCGGTTTGACCCGTGTGCCGGTTTTCGGGCGGCTTTCAATCAGCCCCTTGGCCGACAGGATTTTGATGGCTTCACGAAGGGCTGTACGCGACACATCAAGGGATTCACTTAAGGCCGCCTCTGTCGGCAGGACATCGCCCGGCAGCAGCTTGCCCGAAACAATGCGTGCGCCAAGATCGTGGGCAACAATGCTGTGCAGACTGCGTTTGGCGTAAGTTCTCGACATGGTAGACGACATATATTCCCTCCGGCGTGGCCCTGATTGAAAAGCAAATAGGCAAAAGGCCCGCTTTGTCATTATTCATATAATATGAATTAATTTTCAGGGCAACTGATCTGGTGCTGCCAACGCCTTGTGCTGCATAGCATATAATTATTTCAGGGGTATGGTCACAGAGGTCGTCAGGTATTTGCGTATGTCATCAACTTATAAACAAGCTTTCAGATAATGAAAGAAAAGACTGCATGGTTTGACGCTTGACAGGCCCGGATATCCTGATCATTAATGTTATTGTATGAAGAATAAAAAACAAGATTATCAGGAGGAAGCATCACGCCGCCGCGCACGGGACCGTGCCCGGACCATTCGTCTGGTCTGAAGGGGACTTGTCGGCGTAGCATGATGTTGGCGTCAGGAATTTTTCTCCTGTTGCGCCGCACATAGCTTGATGGATGCACTTTCTGTCAATTTTGACCTAGAATCGTGTTTGGCGTCCGGGGAATCCGACGTCTGACATCTGAACACAAAACGCACGACGGGAGATGAAACGATCATGTCTGATCGCATGCCGACACACTATACAAGCCTTGAAGACAAATCGGTATTCATCACCGGTGGCGCATCGGGCATTGGCGAGGCGATTGTGACCGCCTTTGTCGAACAGGGCGCAAAAGTTGCCTTTGTTGACATCATGGAAGATGCCGGTAATGCGCTTGTCGAAAAGCTTTCCAAGGATGCGCGCAACAAGCCTGTCTTTATCAAATGCGATCTGACCGACATCGGGGCCTTGCAGGCAGCGGTGGCCAAGGCCGCCGAAATTAACGGCCCGATCACCGGGTTGATGAACAATGCGGCCAATGATACCCGCCATAAATGGCAGGACGTCACCCCGGAATACTGGGATGAACGCCAGGCGATCAATATCCGCCCGTCCTTCTTTGCCATTCAGGCGGTGGCACCGATGATGCAGAAGGCCGGTGGCGGCGCGATCATCAATTTCGGTTCGGTCAGCTGGATGATGGGGCAGGGCGGCATGCCGGGCTACACCACGGCCAAGGCCGCGACCCATGGCCTGACCCGCGGTATGGCGCGTGATCTGGGCAAGGATCACATCCGCGTCAATACCCTTGTGCCGGGCTGGGTGATGACCCAGCGCCAGCTTGACCTGTGGGTCGACGAAGCCGCTGAACGTGAAATCGACGAGCGCCAGTGTCTTAAAAACAAGGTCATGCCCGATGATATCGCCCGCATGGCGCTGTTTTTGATTTCCGATGAAGCCCGCATGGTGACCGCCCAGAACTTCATCGTTGATGGTGGCTGGGTCTAGGGCCCGCGCCACGAACCCCGTATTCCGACATAGTACCAAAGACCGTTCAGGACAGAATTCATGAGACTGGTTCAATTCAAGGACACCACTGGCGCGCAACATGTTGCCGTGGTCGAAGACGAAAACACCCTTATCCCGCTTCAGGGCGTTTCCACCACCCGTGAACTTGCGACCATCGCGCTTGCCAAGGGCATGACGATGATCGAAAAGGCAAAAATCCGCATGGGCGACGACCGCGTTGATTATAACGAGGTTGCCCGTGACGGGCGCCTGTTGCCGCCGGTGACCCATGCTGATCCGGCGCATTTCCTTGTGACGGGCACCGGCCTGACCCATCTTGGCTCTGCATCGGCACGTGCGAACATGCACAAGGCCGATAACAAGGACGCCAATGAAACAGACTCAATGAAGATGTTTCGCATGGGTGTCGAGGGCGGCAAGCCCAAGGCGGGCGAACACGGCGTGCAGCCGGAATGGTTTTATAAGGGTGATGGCTCCGTCGTTGCCAATCCGGGGGCGGCTATTCCAAGCCCGTCCTTTGCCCTTGATGGCAGTGAGGAGCCGGAAATTGCCGCCGTTTATATCATTGATCATGATGGCACCCCGGTGCGCATCGGCTTTGCGATTGGCAACGAGTTTTCCGACCATGTCATGGAACGCCAGAACTACCTGTATCTGGCGCATTCAAAGCTGCGTCATTGCGCGATGGGCCCGGAATTGCTGCTGGGCGATCTGCCAAGCCATGTCGAGGGCACCTCGCGCCTGTATCGCGATGGCAAGGTGATCTGGGAAAAGCAGTTTGTCAGTGGTGAAGACAATATGTCGCATTCCATTGCCAACCTTGAATATCACCATTTCAAATATGATCTGTTCCGCCGTCCGGGCGATGTGCATGCGCATTTCTTTGGCACGGCAACACTTTCATTCGCCGATGGCATCACGACGCAAGACGGCGACGAATTTGAAATTGAATCCGCCCTGTTTGGCCGTCCGATCCGCAACCGCCTGATGCAACAGGCGGAACGCCCGGTGACCATCAAGGCGATCTGAGGTCTCTCTGAGACTCCCAAGGGCCAGGAAGCCTTTCTACCTCCAAACGACACGACTTGCCCCGGTGCTGCAATGTGCCGGGGTTTTTCTTTTGCTTGTTCTCTGCGGAGTGAACGGTCTTTGAAAGAGGGGGGACGCAAAAAGCGGTCGTTCGATGAATAGCTCGCAGTTGGCCTGCAATATCTCTTCTGCTAAAACCAAAAGCCAAGTGTAGCAAAAGGCGAATTGCTTGCGGTTGGCCCACAATCTCTCTTCTGCTAAAACACTCACGCAACCCGCTATTGATGCCATGAAGTTGCGGTTGGACCACAATCTCTCTTCTGCTAAAACGAGGCCAGTTTGTTCGATATGATCGAAGCGGTTGCGGTTGGACCACAATCTCTCTTCTGCTAAAACGCGCGAAACGGAGTGGTCGCAATGAACAAGTTGCGGTTGGACCACAATCTCTCTTCTGCTAAAACCAAGCGCTTCGATACCGGGATGCACTTCCAGTTGCGGTTGGACCACAATCTCTCTTCTGCTAAAACACCAGATCGCCAACCGACAGGCCATAATA
>NZ_VDEZ01000009.1 GCF_017922435.1 Thalassospira sp. ER-Se-21-Dark
GAAAAGTTTGAGCGTACAAAACCGCACGTTAACGTTGGCACTATCGGCCACGTTGACCACGGTAAAACCACGCTGACCGCAGCAATCACCAAAGTTCTGGCAGAAGCCGGTGGCGCTTCGTTCCAGGACTACAGCATGATCGACAAGGCACCGGAAGAGAAAGCTCGTGGTATCACGATCTCGACCGCGCACGTTGAGTATGAGACCGAGAACCGTCACTACGCACACGTCGACTGCCCGGGCCACGCTGACTATGTTAAAAACATGATCACTGGTGCGGCACAGATGGACGGCGGTATCCTCGTCGTTTCGGCTGCTGATGGCCCGATGCCGCAGACCCGTGAGCACATCCTGCTCGCACGTCAGGTTGGCGTTCCGGCTCTCGTCGTCTTCATGAACAAAGTTGACCAGGTCGACGACGAAGAGCTTCTCGAGCTCGTCGAAATGGAAATCCGTGAACTTCTGTCGTCCTATGACTTCCCGGGCGACGATATTCCGATCGTCAAGGGCTCTGCTCTTGCTGCTCTGGAAGGTCGCGATGATGAAATCGGCAAGAACGCTATCCTCGAACTGATGAAAGCGGTTGACGACTACATCCCGGCTCCTGAGCGTCCGAAAGACAAGCCGTTCCTGATGCCGATCGAAGACGTGTTCTCGATCTCGGGTCGTGGTACGGTTGTAACCGGTCGTGTTGAAACCGGCGTTGTTAAAGTTGGCGAAGAGATTGAAATCGTCGGCATTAAAGACACCGTTAAAACCACCGTTACCGGCGTTGAAATGTTCCGCAAGCTGCTCGACCAGGGCGAAGCTGGCGACAACATTGGCGCGCTGCTGCGTGGTACCAAACGTGAAGACGTCGAACGTGGCCAGGTTCTGGCACACGTTGGCTCGATCACCCCGCACACCAAATTCGAAGCAGAAGCCTACATCCTGACCAAGGATGAAGGTGGCCGTCACACGCCGTTCTTCTCGAACTACCGTCCGCAGTTCTACTTCCGTACGACTGACGTAACCGGTTCGATCGAGCTGCCGGCTGGCACCGAAATGGTTATGCCGGGCGACAACGTTCAGATGACCGCAACTCTCATTGCACCGATCGCAATGGACGAAGGTCTGCGTTTCGCAATCCGTGAAGGCGGTCGTACCGTCGGTGCGGGTGTTGTTGCGAAAATCATCGAATAATTTTTGAGATTTTGCACGATTGAGTGCTTGATCTTGGATGTGCGGGCGGCTATAACCCGCCCGCACACCCCGCCACCCGGGCGGGATTTAGTCAGGAAGAAGATAAGCTTTTCAACTTTCTGATGTCTTGTAGGAGTGTAGCTCAGTTGGTAGAGCATCGGTCTCCAAAACCGAGTGTCGGGGGTTCGAGTCCCTCCTCTCCTGCCACTTTTTCCGGGTTGTGAAATAAAGCATTAGAAAGCGGTGTAACCCCGACAATGGCTAAAACGTCGCCAGCACAATTCGTACAGCAGGTCCGCTCCGAAGCGAAAAAAGTTTCGTGGCCGTCCCGTAAGGAAACGACTGTTTCGACCATCATGGTTTTCGTGATGGTTGCTCTTGCGTCTGTTTTCTTCTTTGTTGTCGATCAGCTCCTCGCATGGGGTGTTAAGCTGGTCTTTGGTGTTGGGGGTTGATTATGGCGCATCGCTGGTACGTTTTGCACGTTCACTCCGGTTTTGAGAAAAAGGTCGCCCAGTCGATCCGCGAACAGGCCATCAAGAAAGGTCTGGAAGGTGAGATCGAAGAAGTTCTGGTGCCGACCGAAGAAACTGTCGAGGTACGTCGCGGCGCAAAGGTCAATGCCGAGCGGAAGTTTTTCCCGGGCTATGTCCTGCTGAAGATGGATCTCACTGACGAAAGCTGGCATCTGGTGAAAAACACCGCCAAGGTTACCGATTTCCTCGGCAGCCGTGGCAAGCCGATGCCGATTTCCGAAAAGGAAGCTCAGCACATCCTGCATCAGGTGCAGGAAGGTGTTGATCGTCCGAAGCCGACCATCGCATTTGATATCGGCGAGGAAGTACGTGTTTCCGACGGTCCGTTTGCATCGTTTAACGGGATTGTCGAAGGGGTTGATGAAGAACGTGCGCGCCTGAAGGTGTCTGTTTCGATCTTCGGTCGTTCAACTCCGGTCGAGCTGGAATACACTCAGGTCGAGAAGCTTTAAAAAAAACGATCTTGAAAATTTAAGTCGCTGCTTGTATACGCAGGCAGCAATCAAGGCGCGGGAGGTCAGCCATGGCCGTACCGCGCGCTTCTTTAAGAGGTACCCTAATGGCGAAGAAAATCGACGGCTATCTTAAGCTGCAGATTCCCGCCGGCAAAGCCAACCCGTCGCCGCCTGTCGGCCCGGCTCTTGGTCAGCGCGGCGTGAATATCATGGAATTCTGCAAGGCGTTCAACGCAGCGACCCAGCAGATGGAACCTGGTATGCCGATTCCGGTCGTCATCACCGTTTATTCCGACCGTTCCTTCTCTTTCGTAACCAAAACCCCGCCGGCATCCTACTTCCTGAAAAAGGCAGCAGGCATTGCCAAGGGCTCCGGCACCACCGGTAAAGGTTATGTTGGTAAAGTAACCAAAGCACAGGTCAAAGAAATCGCAGAAGCCAAAATGGCTGACCTCAATGCATTTGACGTTGATGGCGCGATGGCAATGATCGAGGGCTCTGCCCGTGCGATGGGTCTCGAGGTTGTGGAGTAAGACGATGGCCAAGACTGGTAAACGCCTTGCCCAGGCCTATGAGGGCATCGACCGTAACACCCAGTACGAACTTGCAGCTGCTGTAAAGCTCGTCAAAGAAGGTGCAAAAGCCAAATTCGATGAAACCATCGAAATGGCCATGAACCTTGGTGTTGATCCGCGTCACGCTGACCAGATGGTCCGTGGTGTTGTTTCCCTGCCGCATGGTACCGGTAAAACCATGCGCGTTGCTGTCTTCGCAAAAGAAGCCAAAGCAGAAGAAGCCCAGAAAGCTGGTGCAGACGCTGTTGGCGCCGAAGACCTGATGGAAGCAATGCAGAAAGGCGATCTGAACTATGATCGCGTTATTGCAACCCCGGACATGATGGCTGTTGTCGGCCGTCTCGGTAAGGTACTCGGCCCGCGCGGCCTGATGCCGAACCCGAAACTCGGCACCGTGACCATGGATGTTGCGACCGCTGTTTCCGACGCAAAAGCTGGCCAGGTCCAGTTCCGCGCCGAGAAAAACGGTATCGTTCATGCAGGTATCGGCAAGGCATCGTTCAGCGAAGAACAGATCCTTGAGAATGCAAAAGCATTCGTCGATGCGATCGTTAAAGCAAAACCGACAGGTGCAAAAGGTGTTTACCTGCAGCGCGCTGCGATCAGCTCCACCATGGGTGCTGGCGTGAAACTGTCGATTGCTGACATCGCGTCGAAGTAAGAAAATTCGAATTCTGACCGGTCTTCGGATCGGTCAGGACCGGAGAGGGCTCAGTGCCCTCTCTACCTGTCTGTCCCAGACTGCAGGTGAGTGGGATTTGCCACTCTTAATTCCCTGCATAGGCAGAGGTTCCGGTTCTTAGTTTTCCCCATCGGGGATTCACACAAGGCTTGAACATCTGGCAAACGGACGGGCGTCACAGACCAGTTCGAAAGGACTGGTCGCGTCTGTGAACCTCCTTGTGGGGTTCAGGGCAATAAGCAATGTCGGAGACTAAAAGTGAACCGCGATGAAAAACAACAGTTCGTAGCAGAAATGCGCGAAGTGTTCGAAGGTGCGGAAGGCGTCGTCATCACCCAGTATAAGGGTCTGACGGTTGCTGAAATCACCGCTCTTCGTGCACAGATGCGTGATTCTGGTGCGGGCTTCAAGGTCACCAAAAACCGGCTTACGCGACTTGCTCTGGAAGGCACCAAATTTGCTGGTCTTGCAGACTACTTCACCGGTCCGACCGCGATTGGCTATTCAGCTGATCCGGCTTCGGTCGCAAAAGTAGCCTCCGAGTTCGCGAAATCCAACGACAAGCTGGTTCTTGTTGCTGGTGCCATCGGCGAACAGGTTCTCGATGAACAGGGCATCAAAGCTCTGGCAGAACTGCCGTCGCTGGACGAACTTCGTGCGAAACTGGTTGGTATGATCCAGACCCCGGCACAGCGTATCGCTACGCTGACCTCCAAGCCGGCGGGCCAGATCGCCCAGGTGCTGAAGGCATATGCCGACAAAGGCGAAGCCGCGTAAACCAAAGTAATCAGATATCTCAGATATCTAAGTTCAAGCCTAGGAGTATAGTAAAATGGCCGATCTTAAGGCACTCGTTGACGAGCTTTCCAAGCTCACCGTTCTTGAAGCTGCAGAACTTTCCAAAATGCTCGAAGAAGAGTGGGGCGTTTCCGCCGCTGCTCCGGTAGCTGTTGCTGCTGCTGGTGGCGCTGCTGCCGGTGCTGCTGCTGCAGAAGAAAAAACCGAATTCGACGTTATCCTCGCTTCTGCTGGTGACAAGAAAATCAACGTCATTAAAGAAGTACGCGGCATCACCGGTCTTGGCCTCAAAGAAGCCAAAGACCTGGTTGAAGGCGCTCCGAAAGCCGTCAAAGAAGGCGTTGCTAAGGACGAAGCCGAAGAAATCAAGAAGAAGCTGGAAGAAGCCGGCGCAACCGTCGAACTCAAATAATCGACGGCTTCTTGCCAAGGTCTGGGTCGGCGTCCTTCGGGCGCCGGCCCTTCCGTCTCTGTGCACTACGGCAATCGTGCCGAGCCCGTGCAGAGGCGCGAACAGGAATTTAACGGTTGACGCTGCCAAAGGTAATCGTACATAACGTAAGGCCGTTTAGGTCAGAGGTTATCTTTGACGGCGTCGACAGCCGAGGGATCAGTGATCTCAATCAAGTTGGATGTCAAATAACATCCACAGTCATAATCAAGTGAACGCCCGCCCCGTACGGGGCTCGGGCGTCGTTGTGCTGTATGCGTTTTGCGCGACTCGCGAATGTGACAGAGCAGGGACGAACGAGTTCGGACGGTGTGGGGAGGCGCGATTAAAGGAACGATGATGGATAAGTCCTTTACTGGTCGAAAGCGCATCCGCAAAAGCTTTGGACGGATCAGCGAAGTCGCTCCGCTCCCGAATCTCATCGAGGTTCAAAAGAATTCCTACGATAAGTTTTTGCAGACCGGAATCTCGCAGGAGCAGCGAGACGATGCAGGTCTTCAGGAAGTATTCAAGAGCGTCTTTCCGATTAAAGATTTTTCGGAACGCGCAACTCTTGAATTTGTTTCCTATGAGCTTGAGCAGCCCAAATACGATACCGAAGAGTGCCGCCAGCGTGGTATGACCTTTGCCGCACCGCTGCGCGTTACCCTGCGTCTGGTTGTCTGGGATATCGACGAGGACACGGGTGCCCGTTCGATCCGCGATATCAAGGAACAGGACGTTTACATGGGCGACATGCCGCTCATGACCGAACACGGTACCTTTATCGTGAACGGCACCGAGCGTGTGATTGTCTCCCAGATGCACCGTTCGCCGGGCGTCTTCTTCGACCATGACAAGGGCAAGAGCCACAGCTCGGGCAAATATCTGTTTGCCGCACGTGTCATTCCGTATCGTGGTTCCTGGCTCGATTTCGAATTCGATGCCAAAGACATTCTTTACGTCCGTATCGACCGTCGCCGCAAACTGCCGGCGACCACGCTGCTTATGGCTCTTGAAAACGAAGAGTCCGAACAGCTGCGTGCACAGCGTGCCGAAGAAGGCCGTTCTGTCGATCCGTCGGAAATCGAAGGTCTGACCCCGGAAGAAATCCTCAACTATTACTATGAGTCGGCTGAATACCGCCGCACCAAGGATGGTTGGGTTACCGATTTCAGCGTCGAGCGTTACATTGGCCAGAAGCTTGTCTTCGATCTGATCGATGCCAAAAGCGGCGAAGTTGTTGCTGCGGCTGGTTCCAAGATCACCAAGCGTTCTGCTGGCAAAATCGCCGAACAGGGTGTTACCGAGATCCTCGTGCCCGAAGAGCAGCTTAACGGCTGGTTCATGGCTGATGACCTCATCGATGGTGAAACCGGCGAGATCCTGGCAGAAGCCGGCCACGAACTGACCGAAGAAGTGTTCGAGCAGCTGAAAGAATGGGGTGTTGATTCCGTTCGTCTGCTGATGATCGACCACAACCAGGTTGGTCCGTATCTCCGCAACACCATGGCGCTGGACAAGAACAGCAACCGCGAAGAAGCCCTTGTGGACATCTATCGCGTGATGCGCCCGGGCGAGCCGCCGACCCTCGAGGGTGCGGAAGCCATGTTCAAGGGCCTGTTCTTCGATTCAGAGCGTTATGATCTTTCCGCGGTTGGCCGCGTGAAAATGAATGCGCGTCTGAACCTCGAATGTGCAGACACCGTTCGTATCCTGCGTCGCGAAGACATTCTGGAAGTCGTCCGTGTTCTGATCGACCTGAAAGACGGTCGTGGCGAGATTGACGATATTGACCACCTCGGTAACCGTCGTCTGCGTTCGGTTGGCGAGCTGATGGAAAACCAGTTCCGCGTTGGTCTGCTGCGTATGGAACGTGCGATCCGCGAGCGTATGAGCTCGGTCGAGATCGACAACGTCATGCCGCATGACCTGATCAATGCAAAGCCGGTTGCGGCTGCTGTTCGTGAATTCTTCGGCTCCTCGCAGCTGTCGCAGTTCATGGACCAGACCAACCCGCTTTCGGAAATTACCCACAAACGTCGTCTTTCGGCGCTTGGCCCGGGTGGGTTGACCCGTGAGCGTGCAGGCTTTGAAGTGCGTGACGTTCATCCGACCCACTATGGTCGTATCTGCCCGGTTGAAACGCCGGAAGGTCCGAACATTGGTCTGATCAACTCGCTGGCGACCTTTGCCCGCGTCAACCAGTACGGCTTCATCGAAAGCCCGTATCGTAAGGTTGTCGACGGTAACGTCACCGCAGAGGTTATTTACCTCTCGGCGATCGAAGAAGGCCGTTATGTCATCGCACAGGCAAACGAACCGCTTAACGCTGACTTCAGCTTCACCAACGAACTGATCAACACCCGTAAGGCCGGTGACCACTACATGGCCCGCTCCGAAGAGATCGACCTGATGGACGTCTCGCCGAAGCAGCTGGTATCGGTCGCATCCGCGCTCATTCCGTTCCTCGAGAACGATGACGCGAACCGCGCACTGATGGGCTCGAACATGCAGCGTCAGGCGGTTCCGTTGATCCGCTCCGAGGCTCCGTATGTCGGGACCGGTATGGAAGTTCCGGTGGCACGTGATTCGGGTGCAACCCTGATCGCACGCCGTGATGGTGTTGTTGAATCCGTTGACGCGACCCGTATGGTCATTCGCGCAACTGGTGACATTGCTGCTTCGGAATCGGGTGTCGATATTTACACCCTGCTGAAATATCAGCGTTCCAACCAGGGCAGCTGCATTAACCAGCGTCCGCTGGTGAAAGTTGGCGATGTTGTCCAGAAGGGTGACATCATTTCGGATGGTCCGTGTACCGATATGGGTGAACTCGCCCTCGGCCGTAACGTGCTTGTCGCGTTCATGCCTTGGAACGGTTACAACTTCGAGGACTCCATCCTTCTGTCCGAACGTATCGCCCGTGATGACGTTTATACCTCGATCCACATCGAGGAATTCGAAGTCATGGCCCGCGATACCAAGCTCGGCCAAGAAGAAATCACCCGTGATATTCCGAACGTCGGTGAAGAAGCGCTCAAAAACCTCGACGAGGCGGGCATTGTCTACATCGGTGCGGAAATCAAGCCGGGCGATATCCTTGTCGGTAAGGTAACGCCGAAGGGCGAAAGCCCGATGACGCCGGAAGAAAAACTTCTGCGCGCCATCTTCGGTGAAAAAGCATCTGACGTTCGCGATACCTCGCTTCGTGTCCCGCCGGGACAGTTCGGTACCATTGTTGAAGTCCGCGTGTTCTCACGTCGTGGCGTTGACAAGGACGAACGTGCTCTGGCGATCGAACGCGCAGAAATCGAACGTCTCGCACAGGACCGCGATGACGAACGCGCGATCCTCGAGCGTAACTTCTATGGTCGTTTGCAGAACCTTTTGGTTGGTCAGAAACTGGTCGATGGTCCGAAGGGCCTGACCGGCGAGCTGACCGAAGAAAGCCTGTCGGGTGTTGCCCGTGGTCTTTGGCGCCAGATCGCCGTTGCAGACGACAATGTCATGTCTGACATCGAAGCTCTGAAAAAGCAGTTCGAGGAATCGATTGCTGTTCTTCAGGCCCGCTTCGATGACAAGGTCGACAAACTGCAGGCCGGTGACGAACTGCCGCCGGGCGTGATGAAGATGGTCAAAGTCTTCGTCGCAGTTAAACGTAAAATGCAGCCGGGTGATAAAATGGCCGGCCGTCACGGGAACAAGGGTGTCGTATCGCGCATTATGCCGGTCGAAGACATGCCGCACCTCGAAGACGGTACGCCGGTCGATATCGTTTTGAACCCGCTGGGTGTTCCGTCGCGTATGAACGTCGGCCAGATCCTTGAAACCCACCTTGGTTGGGCGTCTCGTGGTCTGGGCGAACAGATCGGCGAACTCGTCGATGCTGTTGCCGATGGTCGTGGCGAGATGGATGACCTGCGCAGCAAGCTTAATGATGTCTACGAAGGCGACGAATACATCGCCGGCATCAAAGAGCTTTCTGATGGCGAAGTCATTGAACTTGGTAACAACCTGCGTCGCGGCGTCCCGATGGCCACCCCGGTCTTCGACGGTGCCCGTGAGCCGGATGTTGTTCGTATGCTTGAAAAAGCAGGCCTCGATGGTTCTGGCCAGGTCGACCTCTATGACGGTCGTACCGGTGAGAAATTCCATCGCAAGGTGACAGTGGGCTATATCTACATGCTCAAACTGCACCACTTGGTCGACGACAAGATCCACGCACGTTCGATTGGTCCGTACTCTCTTGTTACCCAGCAGCCGCTGGGTGGTAAGGCGCAGTTCGGTGGCCAGCGTTTCGGGGAGATGGAAGTGTGGGCACTCGAAGCTTACGGTGCCGCTTACACCCTCCAGGAAATGCTTACGGTCAAGTCGGATGACGTTTCGGGCCGTACCAAGGTCTACGAAGCCATTGTTCGCGGCGAAGACACCTTCGAAGCCGGCATTCCGGAATCCTTTAACGTTCTCGTTAAAGAACTCCGTTCGCTTGGCCTCAATGTCGAGCTTGAGCAGAACGATTTCTAAGTGTTTGGCTGACAGGGGTGCCCATCCGGGCATCCCGGTCGCCAAATCGCATCTTTCGGCCTGAAATTGGCGAAACCCGGCGAGACCGGGCATAGCGGGAGAGCCTTTATGAACGAGTTGATGAAGATCTTCGGGCAGCCGCAGGGCACCCAGAGCTTCGATCAGATCCGGATTCAGATTGCCAGCCCGGAGCGTATCCGCTCCTGGTCGTTCGGCGAGATCAAGAAACCGGAAACCATCAACTACCGGACCTTCAAACCGGAGCGCGACGGCCTGTTCTGTGCGCGCATTTTTGGTCCGGTGAAGGACTACGAATGCTTGTGCGGCAAGTACAAGCGTATGAAGTATCGCGGCATTATCTGTGAAAAATGCGGCGTCGAAGTGACTCTGGCCAAAGTACGTCGCGAACGTATGGGCCATATCGAACTGGCGGCACCTGTTGCCCATATCTGGTTCATGAAGTCGCTGCCGAGCCGTCTGGGTCTGCTGCTGGACATGACGCTCAAGGATCTTGAGCGCATTCTGTACTTCGAAAACTATGTGGTTATCGAGCCGGGCCTTACCCCGCTTAAAATGGGTGAGCTCCTGTCCGAAGACCAGTATATGACCGCCCAGGAAGAATATGGCGAAGACAGCTTCCGCGCCGGTATCGGTGCCGAGGCCATCCGCGATATGCTTGCGGCGATCGACCTTGATGAAGAACGCGAAACCGCGAAAATCGACCTCAAGGAAACCAATTCCGAAGCCAAGCGCAAGAAGCTGGTCAAGCGTCTCAAGCTGATTGAGGCCTTCCAGGAATCTGGCGCACGCCCGGAATGGATGATCCTTGAAGTGATCCCGGTTATCCCGCCGGAACTGCGCCCGCTGGTTCCGCTGGATGGCGGCCGTTTCGCGACCTCGGATCTGAACGATCTTTATCGTCGTGTGATCAACCGTAACAACCGTCTGAAGCGCCTGATCGAGCTTCGTGCGCCTGATATCATCGTGCGTAACGAAAAACGTATGCTTCAGGAATCGGTTGACGCGCTGTTTGATAACGGCCGTCGCGGTCGTCCGATCACCGGTGCCAACAAGCGTCCGCTCAAATCGATGTCGGACATGCTTAAAGGTAAGCAGGGTCGTTTCCGTCAGAACCTTCTGGGTAAACGCGTCGACTATTCCGGCCGTTCGGTTATTACCGTGGGTCCGAACCTGAAACTGCACCAGTGCGGTCTGCCGAAGAAAATGGCGCTCGAACTGTTCAAGCCGTTCGTTTACGCGAAGCTGGAACTTTACGGGATGGCGACCACCATCAAGGCTGCAAAGCGCATGGTGGAAAAAGAGCGTGCCGAAGTGTGGGATATCCTTGAACAGGTTATCCGTGAACACCCGGTCATGCTTAACCGTGCTCCGACGCTGCACCGTCTTGGTATTCAGGCATTCGAGCCTACCCTGATCGAAGGTAAGGCCATCCAGCTGCACCCGCTCGTTTGTACTGCGTTTAACGCGGACTTCGACGGTGACCAGATGGCTGTCCACGTACCGCTGTCGCTTGAAGCCCAGCTTGAAGCACGTACCCTGATGATGTCGACCAACAACATCCTGTCGCCGGCATCGGGTAAACCGATCATCGTGCCGTCGCAGGACATCGTCCTTGGTCTGTACTACATCTCCATGGAGCGTGATGGTCAGCCGGGCGAGGGCATGTCGTTTGTTAACATCGCCGAGATCGAGCAGGCACTGGATGAAGGTGTTGTAAACCTGCATTCCAAGGTCAATGCCCGTTACCACACGGTTGATGAAAACAACGAACCGATCACCGTTCGTGTTGCCACCACGCCGGGCCGCATGTTGCTGTCGGAACTTCTGCCGCGTCATCCGCGCATTCCGTTCTCGACCATCAACAAGCTGCTGACCAAGAAAGACGTCTCGAACGTTATCGACGTCGTCTATCGTCACTGTGGCCAGAAAGAGACCGTTATCTTTGCTGACCGCATGATGGGCCTTGGTTTCAACTGGGCATGTAAAGCCGGTATTTCGTTTGGCAAGGATGACATGATCATTCCGGACGCCAAGGAAAAGCTGGTTGGCGAGACCCATGAAAAGGTCAAGGAATACGAGCAGCAGTACCAGGATGGTCTCATCACCCGTGGTGAGAAATACAACAAGGTTGTTGACGCCTGGGCACAGTGCACCGACGACGTTTCCGAAGCGATGATGAAAGTCATCTCGGCAACGGCAGAAGGTGACAATGTGAACTCGGTTTACATGATGGCGCACTCCGGTGCCCGTGGTTCTGCCGCCCAGATGCGTCAGCTGGCTGCTATGCGTGGCCTGATGGCGAAACCGGATGGCTCGATCATCGAGACGCCGATTATTTCGAACTTTAAAGAAGGCCTGACCGTGCAGGAGTACTTCAACTCCACTCACGGTGCTCGTAAAGGTCTGGCTGATACCGCACTGAAAACGGCGAACTCGGGTTACCTGACCCGTCGTCTCGTTGACGTGGCCCAGGACTGCATCATCACTCAGCATGATTGTGGTACCGATCGTGGTCTCGACATCGCAGCCGTCGTCGACTCCGGTGAGGTTATCGAAACCCTTTCCGATCGTATCCTCGGTCGTTTCACCGCTGACGAGATTGTCAATCCGTCGACCGGTGAAATCATCGTACCGAAGAACGAAATGGTCGAAGAAGATCACCTTGATCTGATCGAAAAGGCTGGCGTCGAAATGGCGCGTATCCGTTCGGTTCTGACCTGTGACGCCGAAACCGGTGTTTGCGGCCATTGCTATGGTCGTGACCTGGCCCGCGGTACCACGGTCAACATCGGTGAAGCTGTCGGTGTTATCGCCGCACAGTCGATCGGTGAGCCGGGCACCCAGCTGACCATGCGTACGTTCCACATTGGTGGTGCCGCGCAGCGTGGTGCAGAAGTTTCCGGTGTCGAAGCAAACTTCGATGCCACCGTGAAACTGAAAAACCGCGCGGTTGTTGAGAACTCGTCGGGCGTGAATATCGTCATGGCGCGTAACCTCGAGATCCTGCTGATCGACAAGACCGGTCGTGAACGTGCGAAATATCGTGTTCCGTATGGTGCGAAACTTCTGACCGATGAAGGCGCGCAGGTTACCCGTGGCCAGAAACTGGCTGAATGGGATCCGTACACCCTGCCGATCATCACCGAGAAAGAAGGTTACGTGAACTATGTCGACCTTCTCGAGAACGTAACCATTCGCGAAGTCTATGACGAAGCGACCGGTATCGCCTCGAAGACGGTTATCGACTGGAAGAGCATGCCGAAGGCATCCGACCTTAAGCCGCGCGTTACCCTGCGTAACGAAAACGGCGAGGTCATCAACCTGGATAACGGTCTTGAAGCCCGTTACTTCCTCTCGGTTGATGCTATTCTCTCGGTCGAGAACGGTCAGAAGGTCGCCGCTGGTGACGTGCTTGCGCGTATCCCGCGTGAAGGTTCGAAAACCCGTGACATTACCGGTGGTCTGCCGCGTGTTGCCGAGCTGTTCGAAGCCCGTAAACCGAAAGAACACGCGATTATCTCGGATATCCCGGGTCGCGTCGAATTCGGCAAGGACTACAAGAACAAGCGTCGCGTCGTGGTTCATCCGCTCGAAGACTCGGGTCTGACCGAACCGGTCGAATACCTGATCCCGAAAGGCAAGCACCTTGCCGTTCAGGAAGGCGACTTCGTCGAGCAGGGCGATCAGCTTCTCGATGGTTCACCGGTTCCGCACGACATTCTGCGTGTTATGGGCGTCCCGGCACTGGCAGATTACCTGGTCAACGAGATCCAGGAAGTCTACCGTCTGCAGGGCGTGAAGATTAACGACAAGCACATCGAAGTCATCGTACGTCAGATGCTGCAGAAAGTGGAAATCACCAAACCGGGTGACACCACGCTTCTGGTTGGCGAAATCATTGACCGCGTTGATTTTGATGCCGAAAACGAACGTGCTCTTAAAGAAGGCGGCGAACTGGCCGAAGGCGCACCGGTCCTCCAGGGGATCACCAAAGCCTCGCTCCAGACGCACTCCTTCATTTCGGCCGCGTCGTTCCAGGAAACCACGCGCGTTCTTACCGAGGCTGCTGTCTCGGGCAAAACCGATACGCTTATCGGTCTGAAAGAGAACGTCATCGTGGGTCGTCTGATCCCGGCTGGTACCGGTGCGGTGATGAACCGCTTCCGTGCACTGGCTGCCGAACGCGACAAAAATGTACAGATCGAAGCAGAAGAGGAAATCGGCGACAACTTTGGTCCGCAATCCGATACTGCTTCACTGCCGGCAGGCGAATAAGTTCGTCGCGTCAGACAGTTAAAAAGAATCAGAAACGAGCCGGACTCTTATCGACGCACCGGCTCGTTTCGGCGTTTGAAGCGCCAACTCGAAGGCCCAGAGGGTTTTGCTTGACGCAAAAGGGGCCCGTCACTAGTATGCGCCCACCGAATCTAGGGGGGTGCAACTGTGCCGGTGCCGTTTTGTGCGGTAGCGGGCGGTTTTCGCCCCCCATCGCTTGAGTGCGACTCTGACGGCCGTCGAGGCAGGAACTCCTGCTTTTATGGGCGTCCGCGCGTGTTTTTGTACTTGTATAAAGACGCGTGGTCGCTCGTCGTGCGTCGATAAGAGCAACGCCCTAGTGGCGTCCGTTAAAGTAAAAGGGAAAGTTAATGCCCACTATTAACCAGTTGATCCGCAAAAAGCGGACTCCGCGCACCCAGCGCGATATGGTTCCGGCACTGGAAGCATGCCCGCAGAAACGCGGCGTTTGCACCCGTGTCTATACCACTACCCCGAAGAAGCCGAACTCGGCACTTCGTAAGGTTGCTCGTGTTCGTTTGACCAACGGCTACGAAGTTACCTCTTACATCCCGGGTGAAGGCCACAACCTGCAAGAACACTCCGTCGTAATGATCCGCGGCGGCCGTGTAAAAGATTTGCCGGGTGTCCGTTACCACATCATTCGCGGTACCCTCGATACGCAGGGTGTCAAAGACCGTAAACAGCGTCGTTCGAAATACGGCGCGAAGCGTCCGAAATAAGGAGCAGCTCAGATGTCACGTCGTCACGCTGCTGAAAAGCGCGAAGTTCTGCCTGACGCCAAATATGGCGATAAGGTTCTGACCAAGTTCATGAACGGTCTGATGCTGGATGGTAAAAAATCCGCAGCCGAAAAGATCGTTTATGGTGCCCTGGAAGTTATGGAAGGCAAGGGTGCAGACCCTGTTGCCCAGTTCCACGAAGCCATGGATAACGTGAAGCCGAACGTCGAAGTTCGTTCGCGCCGTGTTGGTGGTGCTACCTACCAGGTTCCGGTTGAAGTTCGTTCCGAGCGTCGTCAGGCTCTGGCCATTCGTTGGCTGGTTGACGCTGCGCGCAAACGTTCCGAGACCACCATGGTTGGTCGTCTTGCAGGCGAACTGATGGACGCAGCCAACAACCGTGGCTCGGCCGTCAAGAAACGCGAAGATACCCACCGTATGGCCGAAGCCAACAAGGCTTTCGCTCATTATCGCTGGTAACCCAGACCTCAGGATCAAGAGTCGATTATGGTACAACGTACTCCGATCTCTCGGTATCGCAATATTGGCATCATGGCACACATCGATGCTGGTAAAACCACGACAACCGAGCGAATTCTTTTCTACACCGGCAAGTCCTACAAGATCGGCGAAGTCCACGACGGCGCCGCGACCATGGACTGGATGGAACAGGAACAGGAACGCGGCATTACGATTACGTCTGCTGCAACTACCTGCTTCTGGAACGATCACCGTATCAACATCATCGATACCCCGGGCCACGTTGACTTCACGATTGAAGTTGAACGTTCGCTCCGCGTTCTCGATGGTGCTTGCGCGGTATTCGATGCCGTTTCCGGTGTTGAACCGCAGACCGAAACCGTTTGGCGCCAGGCTGACAAATACCACGTACCGCGTATGTGCTTTGTCAACAAAATGGACCGTACCGGTGCGGACTTCTTCCGTTGCGTTGAAATGATGAAAGAACGTCTCGGTGCCAATGTTGCTGTTATGCAGCTGCCGATTGGTTCCGAAGGCGAATTCGAAGGTGTTGTCGATCTCGTTCGCAACAAGGAAATCGTCTGGAAAGACGAAAGCCTTGGTGCAGAATTCGAATATCGCGACATCCGTGACTCGCTTGCTGACCAGGCTGCGGAATACCGCGAAGCCCTGATCGAACAGGCTGTCGAGTGCGACGAAGCAGCAATGGAAGCTTACCTCGAAGGCGAAATGCCGACCGAGGAAGTTATCAAGAAGTGCATCCGCAAAGGCACGATCTCTGGTAACCTTGTTCCGGTCCTTCTGGGTACTGCGTTCAAGAACAAAGGCGTTCAGCCGCTTCTTGATGCTGTTGTCGACTACATGCCGGCTCCGGATGACATCGACGATGTTCGTGGCGTTAAGCCGAACACCGAAGACGAGCCCGATAGCCGTCCGCTGACCGACGAAGCACCGTTCTCGGCTCTTGCGTTCAAGATCATGTCCGACCCGTTCGTCGGTTCCTTGACCTTCATTCGTATCTATTCCGGTGTTCTGGATGCAGGTTCGTATGTTCTCAACTCTGTTAAAGAGAAAAAAGAACGTATCGGCCGTATGCTTCTTATGCATTCAAACAACCGCGAAGAAATCAAATACGCTTGCTCGGGCGACATCGTTGCTCTGGTTGGCATGAAGGACACCACCACAGGTGATACCCTTTGTGACCCGGCCAAGCCGATCATTCTCGAGCGTATGGAATTCCCGGATCCGGTTATCGAAATCGCTGTTGAGCCGAAATCGAAAGCCGACCAGGAAAAAATGGGTCTCGCCCTTGCACGTCTTGCACAGGAAGATCCGTCGTTCCGCGTTAAATCCGATCACGAATCCGGCCAGACCATCATTTCCGGTATGGGCGAGCTTCACCTCGACATTCTTGTCGACCGTATGAAGCGTGAATTCAAAGTCGAAGCAAACGTCGGTGCGCCGCAGGTTGCTTATCGTGAAACCATCTCGAAGTCGGTCGATATCGACTACACCCACAAAAAACAGTCGGGTGGTTCGGGTCAGTTCGCACGTATCAAGTTGACCTTCACCCCGGGTGAACCGGGTTCGGGCTTCTCCTTCTCCGATACCGTTGTTGGCGGTAACGTTCCGAAGGAATACATCCCGGGCGTACAGAAAGGTCTCGAAAGCTCGCTGCACAGCGGTGTGATCGCAGGCTTCCCTGTAACCGACTTCTCGATCACCCTGACTGACGGTGCATACCACGACGTTGACTCGAGCGTCATGGCCTTCGAAATCGCTGCTCGTTCGGCATTCCGCGAAGGTCTTGCAAAAGCTTCTCCGAAGCTGCTCGAGCCGATCATGAAGGTCGAGGTAGTGACCCCGGAAGAATACATGGGCGATATCATTGGCGACCTGAACAGCCGTCGCGGCCAGGTCCGTGACATGGACTCCCGTGGTATTGCGCGCGTTGTTAACGCGTTCGTACCGCTGGCGAACATGTTCGGTTACGTCAACACGCTGCGCTCCATGTCCCAGGGCCGTGCCCAGTTCGTGATGCAGTTTGATCATTATGCCGACGTCCCGCAGGCAGTTGCGGACGAAGTCAAAGCCAAATCGGCCGGCTAAGGGCCAGCTAGAATAAACGGAGTTAGAAATGGCTAAAGAAAAGTTTGAGCGTACAAAACCGCACGTTAACGTTGGCACTATCGGCCACGTTGACCACGGTAAAACCACGCTGACCGCAGCAATCACCAAAGTTCTGGCAGAAGCCGGTGGCGCTTCGTTCCAGGACTACAGCATGATCGACAAGGC
>NZ_VDEZ01000010.1 GCF_017922435.1 Thalassospira sp. ER-Se-21-Dark
GGCGCGGCCCTGACCCCGGTCAACGGCTTCGACAAYTTTKCCATCACCGATAACAACTACTGGGCGACCGATACCGATAGCGACATCACCGATAACAACTTTGAAGTTGATATCGATTACGCTGCCGGTGGCCAGGTCATCATGACGGTGAATGCCACTGTTGATGGCGACAACCGTTCGCAGTCAATCGACGTAACGGACTATGCTTCGGGCGGCACCACCGCAATTGGGGCTGGTGAAAATGCGACCCTGAACTTCGATGAGCTTGGCCTGAGCTTCACGGTGAACACCAACTTCTCGGCATCTGTATCGTCAATTGCCGCAGACAACACTGGTGCGTCGAACTTTGGCTCTGACACCACGTTCAACGGCGTTGCCGGTAACGATTCTTCGGCGAACGTGATCAATATGGCTGCTGACAACGGCCAGGGTCTCCAGCAGACTGTTGACTTCCAAGTCGGAGCAGGAAACACCGCAAATGATCGTCTAGAGATTGAGTTTACCGCAGTTGACTCTGAAACTCTTGGCAGTGGTGCAGCTGGTACAGCAGACTCCATTTCTGACCTTGGCGCCAATGCGATTGATACAGCTGCCGGCGCACAGGAAGCTGTGGAGGTTGTCAGTCGCGCAATTGATGACCTGCAGCGTGCTCGTGCCAATATCGGTACCTATCAAAACCGCTTGGATTTCGCGGCACAGAACTTGGCCTCAACGCAGGAAAATACAGAGTCTGCGCGCTCGACCCTGCTTGATCTTGATGTTGCCGCCGAAATGACCAACTTTACGTCAAAGCAAATCCTTGTGCAGTCTGGCGTGGCAATGCTCGCACAGGCCAACCAGATGCCGCAGAACCTTCTGCGCCTGTTGCAGGGCTAACTTAACACAACTCGATAGAAGCAACACAAACGCCGGCAAAATGATTTTGCCGGCGTTTTCTTTTTGCCTACTACGTCAGTTCACTAATGCTTGGTTAATATTCTGATAGACTCAGGCGATACAAACGTATAAGTTTGATGCGTTAAAGTGTAGCTTTGTAATTTCAATGCATGAAAAACACAAAGCGATCCGGCATGTAGTCGGAATTTCGTGACGGGCCTCCGTCAGAGCTATCCATGTAGGAGATACCAAAATGGCTCTCAATATTATTTCCAACTACGCAGCAAACGTTGCGCACCGCAACTTGTCTGCTTCTGATGAGATGGCGACCCGTTCGCTGTCCAAACTTTCATCTGGTACCCGCGTTGTTTCTGCACGTGACGATGCCGCTTCCATGGCCATCGGCGCGCGTTTGAATGCAACCACCCAGGCTCTCAAAACCGCAACTGTCAACGTTGGTCAGGCCAACTCGATGCTCCAGATCGCCGATGGCGGCATGGCAACCATTGATGACATCCTCGTTCGTATGAAGACACTTGCCGTTCAGGCATCGTCTGGCAACCTGTCCGACACCGAACGTGGCTTCCTCAATGACGAGTTCACCGAACTGCGTGACGAGATTGATCGTATTGCGTCTTCCACCAACTTCAACGGCATTCAGCTGTTGGGTGACGGCGGCGACGTTGCGATTAACTTTGGCGATCTCGCGACCGGCGGAAGCGGCGCGGCCCTGACCCCGGTCAACGGCTTCGA
>NZ_VDEZ01000011.1 GCF_017922435.1 Thalassospira sp. ER-Se-21-Dark
TCGAAGCCGTTGACCGGGGTCAGGGCCGCGCCGCTTCCGCCGGTCGCGAGATCGCCAAAGTTAATCGCAACGTCGCCGCCGTCACCCAACAGCTGAATGCCGTTGAAGTTGGTGGAAGACGCAATACGATCAATCTCGTCACGCAGTTCAGTGAACTCGTCATTGAGGAAGCCGCGTTCGGTGTCGGACAGGTTGCCAGACGATGCTTGAACAGCAAGTGTCTTCATGCGAACGAGGATGTCATCAATGGTTGCCATACCGCCATCGGCGATCTGGAGCATCGAGTTGGCCTGTCCAACGTTGACAGTTGCGGTTTTGAGAGCCTGAGTGGTTGCATTCAAACGCGCGCCGATGGCCATGGAAGCGGCATCATCACGCGCGGAAACAACACGGGTACCAGACGAAAGTTTGGACAGCGAACGGGTCGCCATTTCGTCAGATGCGGTCAGGTTACGGTGTGCCACGTTAGCGGCATAGTTGGAAATAATATTGAGAGCCATTTTTCATCTTCCTACTTGGAATGAACACCAGACACCACGTCTGTATGTGCGTGGAATGTTCCTCAGGAGTTCTTCTTGAACAGCCTATAAGAGGTCCACGAGATTTCTAATTGCACTTTGTTAGGTTGGAAGTCCAGAAAAAAATCACCTGAACAGAAAGAAAATTCTGAATCATCGAAAAAACAAGGGGTTAGGTAGAGATGATTGTGGTGGTGCGTTCTTCGTAGAGTGAGTTTCCGACGAGAAAGCCCGAATCGAAGCGATCGCATGACAGCTGTATGGCGATTAGTCAAAACAAATAGAGAAGGGGCGGCCCGAAGGCCGCCCCTTTTGTAAAGACGTGTTTTGCTTTGCAGATTACTGCAGCAGACGCAGCAGGTTCTGCGGCATCTGGTTTGCCTGTGCGAGCATGGCAACACCGGACTGAACCAGGATCTGTTTTGAGGTGAAGGC
>NZ_VDEZ01000012.1 GCF_017922435.1 Thalassospira sp. ER-Se-21-Dark
GGCGCGGCCCTGACCCCGGTCAACGGCTTCGACAACTTTTCCATCACCGATAACAACTACTGGGCGACCGATACCGATAGCGACATCACCGATAACAACTTTGAAGTTGATATCGATTACGCTGCCGGTGGCCAGGTCATCATGACGGTTAACGCCACTGTTGACGGCGACAACCGTTCGCAGTCGATCGACGTAACGGACTATGCTTCAGGCGGCACCACCGCAATTGGGGCTGGTGAAAATGCGACCCTGAACTTCGATGAGCTTGGTCTGAGCTTCACGGTGAACACCAACTTCTCGGCATCTGTGTCGTCAATTGCCGCAGACAACACTGGTGCATCGAACTTCGGTTCTGACACCACCTTCAACGGCGTTACCGGTAACGACTCCTCGGCGAACGTTGTTAACATGGCTGCAGACAATGGTCAGCAGCTCGCCACCAGCATTGAATTCCAGGTTGGCGGCGGCAACACGGCAAACGACCGCTTGTCGATCAATTTGACCTCGGTTGATTCTGACACGCTTGGAAGCGGCTCTTCTGGTTCGGAAACCTCGCTTGAGGACCTTGGCGCCAATGCGATTAATACTGCTGCTGGTGCACAGAATGCTGTTGAAGTTGTCACCCGTGCGATTGATGACCTGCAGCGTGCACGTGCCGCAATCGGCACCTCCCAGAACCGGTTGGACTTTGCTGGACAGAACCTTGCTTCCACGCAGGAAAACACTGAATCAGCTCGCTCAACCCTGATGGACCTTGATGTGGCAGCCGAAATGACGGCCTTCACCTCAAAACAGATCCTGGTTCAGTCCGGTGT
>NZ_VDEZ01000013.1 GCF_017922435.1 Thalassospira sp. ER-Se-21-Dark
ACACCGGACTGAACCAGGATCTGTTTTGAGGTGAAGGCCGTCATTTCGGCTGCCACATCAAGGTCCATCAGGGTTGAGCGAGCTGATTCAGTGTTTTCCTGCGTGGAAGCAAGGTTCTGTCCAGCAAAGTCCAACCGGTTCTGGGAGGTACCGATTGCGGCACGTGCACGCTGCAGGTCATCAATCGCACGGGTGACAACTTCAACAGCATTTTGTGCGCCAGCAGCAGTATCAATCGCGTTGGCGCCAAGGTCCTCAAGCGAGGTTTCCGAACCAGAAGACCCGGTACCGAGCGTGTCGGCATCAACCGAGCTCAGGTCAATCGACAAGCGGTCGTTTGCCGTGTTGCCGCCGCCAACCTGGAATTCGATGCTGGTGGCAAGCTGCTGACCGTTATCTGCAGCCATGTTAACAACGTTCGCCGAGGAGTCGTTACCGGCAACGCCGTTGAACGTGGTGTCAGAGCCAAAGTTCGACGCACCAGTGTTGTCTGCGGCAATTGACGATACAGATGCCGAGAAGTTGGTGTTCACCGTGAAGCTCAGCCCAAGCTCATCGAAGTTCAGGGTCGCATTTTCACCAGCCCCAATTGCGGTGGTGCCGCCCGAAGCATAGTCCGTTACGTCGATCGACTGCGAACGGTTGTCGCCATCAACAGTGGCATTCACCGTCATGATGACCTGGCCACCGGCAGCGTAATCGATATCAACTTCAAAGTTGTTATCGGTGATGTCGCTATCGGTATCGGTCGCCCAGTAGTTGTT
>NZ_VDEZ01000014.1 GCF_017922435.1 Thalassospira sp. ER-Se-21-Dark
CCCTCAGCTAACTGTTCTGCGGCTTGCGCAGGGGTAAAACCTGCAAAACCACATCACAACTAGTTCGCGATCACGTTCTTTCGTTGCGAAAAATCACAACGGAAAGATCCGTTCTCTTCATATTCCCTATTCACAATGTCAAACATCTCGTCATCTAATCCCTAAGGATCAGATATCTCGTATCTTCCAAATCTCTAGGTAACTTGCGTTACCATACCGCGTTTCCCATCCCGGACTGCGCGCCACATGACCGAAGTCACTGTGCGCATCCACCAAGGAATTGGTGGAGGTGAACGGGATCGAACCGATGACCTCCTGCTTGCAAAGCAGGCGCTCTCCCAACTGAGCTACACCCCCGTGATGGTGGGCCTGAGAAGAGTTGAACTTCTGACCTCACCCTTATCAGGGGTGCGCTCTAACCAACTGAGCTACAGGCCCGGTATGTTAGTTTAGCTTCGCCAATCTGAA
>NZ_VDEZ01000015.1 GCF_017922435.1 Thalassospira sp. ER-Se-21-Dark
TTGCAAAGCAGGCGCTCTCCCAACTGAGCTACACCCCCGTGATGGTGGGCCTGAGAAGAGTTGAACTTCTGACCTCACCCTTATCAGGGGTGCGCTCTAACCAACTGAGCTACAGGCCCGGTATGTTAGTTTAGCTTCGCCAATCTGAACGCTTCGCATTCAGGCGCATTGCCGCCCGCCAACCCAATGCGCGGGTGGCCTACGTCAAGCTACAGCTTGCCTAAAACAATTTCGAGATTTGGAAGGGATGCGCGGACAGCGCCATGGTCTTTTTCTTTTGCTAGAGAGGAGAGAGATAAATCCATCCTCATCCTTGAAAGGAGGTGATCCAGCCGCAGGTTCCCCTACGGCTACCTTGTTACGACTTCACCCCAGTCGCTGACCTTACCGTGGCCGGCTGCCTCCTAAAAGGTTAGCCC
>NZ_VDEZ01000016.1 GCF_017922435.1 Thalassospira sp. ER-Se-21-Dark
GGTCCAACCGCAACGACGCAACGCTGATCCCGTTCCGGATGGCAGTTTTAGCAGAAGAGAGATTGTGGTCCAACCGCAACTACTACACTCAGGTTATGGGCCGTAAAAACGTTTTAGCAGAAGAGAGATTGTGGTCCAACCGCAACTGATCCGCAGCGGTCACAGCGCAGCTTGCGGTTTTAGCAGAAGAGAGATTGTGGGCCAACCGCAACAGCGTGAAAGCATCGGAGCCGGTCAACGTAGTTTTAGCAGAAGAGAGATTGTGGTCCAACCGCAACCAACCGGCACCGCGCCAAACAGGCGGCAGCGTTTTAGCAGAAGAGAGATTGTGGTCCAACCGCAACGCCGCGGACCTGATCGATGTCCTGGTTCGTGTTTTAGCAGAAGAGAGATTGTGGTCCAACCGCAAC
>NZ_VDEZ01000017.1 GCF_017922435.1 Thalassospira sp. ER-Se-21-Dark
TAAGGTCAGCGACTGGGGTGAAGTCGTAACAAGGTAGCCGTAGGGGAACCTGCGGCTGGATCACCTCCTTTCAAGGATGAGGATGGATTTATCTCTCTCCTCTCTAGCAAAAGAAAAGACCATGGCGCTGTCCGCGCATCCCTTCCAAATCTCGAAATTGTTTTAGGCAAGCTGTAGCTTGACGTAGGCCACCCGCGCATCGGGTTGGCCCTCTTTAATGAGGATTACGGCAATGCGCCTGAATGCGAAGCATTCAGATTGGCGAAGCTAAACTAACATACCGGGCCTGTAGCTCAGTTGGTTAGAGCGCACCCCTGATAAGGGTGAGGTCAGAAGTTCAACTCTTCTCAGGCCCACCATCACGGGGGTGTAGCTCAGTTGGGAGAGCGCCTGCTTTGCAA
>NZ_VDEZ01000018.1 GCF_017922435.1 Thalassospira sp. ER-Se-21-Dark
AGCAGAAGAGAGATTGTGGTCCAACCGCAACTTGACAACGGTGGTGCCTTGTCCTTGCGTGTTTTAGCAGAAGAGAGATTGTGGTCCAACCGCAACGCATGAGTGCGACCAGGCATTTGCAATATGGTTTTAGCAGAAGAGAGATTGTGGTCCAACCGCAACACTGTAGACGCTTGCCTTGATACGAACGGGGTTTTAGCAGAAGAGAGATTGTGGTCCAACCGCAACCCGACCCCAAAGGTCGTTCCATAGATAGCAGTTTTAGCAGAAGAGAGATTGTGGTCCAACCGCAACGACGCAACGCTGATCCCGTTCCGGATGGCAGTTTTAGCAGAAGAGAGATTGTGGTCCAACCGCAACCTATTATGGCCTGTCGGTTGGCGATCTGGTGTTTTAGC
>NZ_VDEZ01000019.1 GCF_017922435.1 Thalassospira sp. ER-Se-21-Dark
GTTTGACAGTTTTGGGAGTGGGGCCTATAACCCGCCTCCACCGACGGGGTGCGGCGCCAACGAGACGGCGACGCGGACTGAGCGGTTCGGGGCTTCGGTCCTAGAGTTCTTTGACATTGTAGATCAGAAGGAAGGGATGCGCGGGCAGCGTTATGGCGTTTAGTCTGTGCATCCTGGAGACGACGGATCGATTTGAATTTATTCAGATTGATTTGTGGTAACCACCAAAATGTGCAGACGTTAATTTTGAAGAGTTTGTCTTTTGACAAGCTTGGATTGAACATGAGAGTTTGATCCTGGCTCAGAACGAACGCTGGCGGCAGGCCTAACACATGCAAGT
>NZ_VDEZ01000020.1 GCF_017922435.1 Thalassospira sp. ER-Se-21-Dark
TGGGTGTGGAAGCGTGGCAACACGTGAAGCTAACCAGTACTAATTGATCGATCGGCTTGATTGATCCCTCTTGCTACTGATCTGCATATGACTTGCGCAGCGGTAAAATCAGCAAGACCAATACGTCACAACAATAAATAGTTCGCATACATCACGATCTCACAAGATCTCCGATCTCTTCGCTGTGTTTGGACGGCCCGGTGGCCATAGCGGCCGGGAACCACCTGATCCCTTCCCGAACTCAGAAGTGAAACCAGCCTGCGCCGATGGTACTTTGTCTTAAGGCACGGGAGAGTAGGTCACCGCCGGGCCTTCCAAATACAGCA